>DASWRJ010000186.1:0-2582 GCA_036403255.1 Verrucomicrobiia bacterium | reverse complement strand
AATTGCAAATCTCTGGCAGATTTGCTATGTATCCGTCCATCGAAAATACCCCATCCGTAACCACCAGCCTGGTGCGCGCGCTCGACGCTTCTTTTAGCTTCGCCTCCAGATCTTCCATGTTGTTGTTTAGATAACGAAAGCGTTGCGCTTTGCAGAGCCGAACACCGTCAATGATGCTGGCGTGATTCAATTCATCGGAAATCACGGCATCCTCAGCTCCCAGGATGGTTTCGAATAATCCACCATTTGCGTCCCAGCATGAGGAATACAAAATTGTCTCCTCGGTGCCCAAAAACTCGGATAGCTTGGCTTCCAATTCTTTATGAATCCGTTGCGTGCCACAGATAAAACGAACCGAGGAGAGACCGTAACCCCATTTATCCAGGGCTTCATGCGCTGCCGCAATCACCGATGGGTGCTCAGCCAATCCCAGGTAATTGTTAGCGCATAAGTTAAGCACCGGCTGCCCGTCCGCAACCCGGATGTGGGCATCCTGTGGCGTGGTGATCACGCGCTCTTTTTTGTAAAGCCCCGTTGCGCGAATCTCCTCCAACTGAGCGCTAAGCTGCTGCTTGATGTTCCCGTACATATACAAATGTTTCTCAAATTGCGGCTGGAAGTGCAATCTGTTACTGCCTCTGCCCGTATTCGAAAAATCGTTGGTCGCTTTGAACCTTTGCTCGCCGGGAGCATTCTACTGGTTGAAAATGCTGGTGGTGTCTGAACGTGAACATTTGCCTGTGGTGCAGGCCAGGGCCGGGGAACCGGGTGCCTGGGACGCGCTCTTCAAACGCTATGAGTTGCCGCTGTATGTCTATCTTTTCGAACTTACACACTCCGAGCAAATCAGCCTTGATCTCGTGCAGGAAAGTTTTATCAACGCGGCGCGCTACATCGGCACTTTGCGTGAGGATGCCAAATTCGGAAGTTGGCTCTTCGGCATTGCCCATCAAAAGTGCGCGCAACATTGGCGCAAGCAGGCGCGCGAGGAATTGGCTATGCGCGAACTGGCTGAAGCTCCGGAAGAACTGGCCGATGCAGCGGATGATTTGCTGCTGCGGCGCGAACAGGAGGATCAATTTATGAAGTTGCTGGAGGCATTGCCGCTGCCGCAACGCTCCGTCTTGCTTCTGCATTATGTCGAAGATTTTGCGCTGCATGAAATTGCGGATATTACTCAGGCACAGCTTGGGACAGTAAAATCGCGACTGCATTACGCCAAACGTGCGTTGAGGAAATTACTGGAGGATAATACAAAATGAAAACACCCCGTGATCTATTAATTGAGCGGCATCGCGCCGCCGAAGAGAAGCTCGCTGAGCGCCGCCAGCAGTTTGTGGCTGGACTCGCCCGCACCCAACGCTCGGACGCACTGAAACCAGAATCGACGCGAAGTGTTGCTTCGGCCCGGGAAGAGCGCAGCTCAGCCTGGCGCGAGTGGTTCTGGTCCTTCCGCTGGCACCTCACGGGCCTGAGCGCGGCCTGGATGATCGTCTTCTTTCTCAACATGGAGCATAGTTCAAGCCGGTCGCCGCTGATAACGAAGCGAGACTTGCCGACTCCGCAACAATTCCTTGTCGCCCTGCAGGAGCATCGCCGCCTCCTCATGGAAATGCTTGACCTGAACAGTGAGCCCAATGTCACCCCACCGAGCTTGCCTCCAGCGCGGCGCAGCGAAATCGAGAACACGAACACTACCTTTGTTGTATGAATGATCAACCGTATCCGAATCCACCCAAGCGCAAGATGCCCCGAGTTCTGCGACGATTTTTGCTTGTGCTGGCCTGGTTCATCACCGCTGTAGCTCTGTTTTTCGGCGAGGAGAATTGGCGCGGGCGCCGTGCCTGGAACAATTACCAGGACAAATTAAAATCCGAAGGTGCAATCCTTGATTTGGCCGCATTTATCCCTAAACCAGTTCCCGACGAACAAAATTTTGCATCCACACCTTTTGTAAAGAGTTGGTTCCCGAAAGCCAAAGGCGGTTGGGGGGATGAATTTGACCACATTTCTGGACGAGTTCCTTCGCCAAGCGATGGAAAGCGGCATTTAACCGATTTCGAAGCCTGGAAAATGGCCTATGATGGCGTCCTTCCGAAAGAGATCAAAGAGAAGGTCAAGGCAAGAGTTGGCCACTTGGACAGTGCGGCTCGCGCGAAAGCTGCCCAAGAGGTGTTAGAAGAGTTCAAAATGACAGAACCCATCTTTGACGAACTCCGCGAAGCCAGCCGCCGGCCGTTCGTCGTCTATCCGGTGGATTATCGCCTGGACGATCCGTGGGGAATCTTGCTTCCACATTTGGCTAAGATCAAAGGTGCCTGCCAGCGGCTTGCCACAAAAGCCTGCGCCGAATTGGCCCTTGGCCAAATCGATAAAGCCTTTGAAGATTTGAAGCTCCTGTTTTTCATGACTGATTCGATAAAAGAAGAGCCGTTTCTTATTTCTTACCTCGTGCGCATTGCCTGTTTGCAAATTGCTTCCCAACCAGTTTGGGAAGCCCTTACGCAGCATCGCTGGTCACCCGCGCAGCTCGAGCAGGTGCAATCCTGGTTTGAAAAGGCCGATCCCTTGCAGGAATTGAC
>DASWRJ010000185.1:0-9049 GCA_036403255.1 Verrucomicrobiia bacterium | reverse complement strand
ATTTGGACGTGGTATGTCTTCTCGAGGCGGGAAGCGGGGTCGGTAATCCGCGCAGCCCAGGCGTTGTCGTTGGTGAAGAGGAGCAAGCCTTCGCTGGCCTTATCCAGACGGCCAACAGGGTTCACGAAGGGGTAATCACTGAGGCAGGAATAAACCGTTTCACGGCCCTGCTCATCGGAGGCTGAAGTGACCAGGCCGCGGGGTTTATTGAGCATGAGATACGTTTTGGGCTGGGATGGGATGGTTTGGCCGTCCACCTCGATTTTTTCGTGACTGGGCCGGGTGCGGCGCTCGGGGTCTTTGATGGTGACGCCATTGACACGGACGCGGCCTGCGCGAATGAGGCTGCTGGCCTGGCTGCGGGAGCAGAAACCGAGCTTGGAAAGTGTGCGAGCAAGGCCGGTGCTGGGCTGCGACTGCGATTTCAATGAGATGATGAAAGCAACAAAGTGTGGCAAAAAGGGAGAATAAAATAAGATTTGCTGCAAAGCTCGTGAGGATTACGGGTTAGGGAATGAGAACATTGACCCGCAAAAAAACGAAAGCTGACTTTGAGATTTCGCAATGAGGACGGGGCCACGGACAATTCTTGACAACTATGTGACAATTAGGTGACAAATATCCAATCAGCTTGCCTCCGAGCTCGCGTGCCGGTTCACACGCCACAGGCAGGCTTTATTGAATGGCAAACGAGCGAAAACAAGCGCCGCGAAATGCGGCAAAAGAATCGGTTTGCGATGAAAGCAGCCCGGGATATCGGATGAATACGCATTCGAAACTTAGTAAAAATACGCTTCCGCTGCGGACCGAAACCTGTAACAATTAAATCGAACACCTTGTTACTACAAAGCAACTTAGCCCGATAAAATAAAATGAATCTTGATTGGCTGACGAATGGTGATTACGGCTTTGCCCCGCCCAATTGGCCGGCAATGGTCCTTGGACTGCTCCTCTCTTTCAGTTGCGGGCATATAGTGGCGTGGGTGTATATGATGACCCATTCGGGCCTCTCATATTCCCGGTCGTTTGTGAATTCGCTGATCGTCATGCCGGTGATTGTGTCGCTGGTAATGATGATTTTGTCGAACAACCTGATAACCGCCTTCGGCATGATGGCGGTCTTCGCGATTGTGCGGTTTCGGAATATTTTGCGGGACACGCTGGATACGACGTACATCCTGGTGGTCATCGTGATCGGCATGGCTGCTGGATCGCAGAAATTCGCCAGCGCTATCATTGGCTGCGCGATCATGACGGTGGCGCTAATGTATTTGTGGTACAGCTCATTTGGCAGCCGGCATCGTTATGATTTGATTGTGAACCTGCACTGGGCGCGCTCGGCAAAGGAATTGGAAGATTTGCGCCGCATCCTGTCGCGGCATAGCTGGAAGGCGCACTTGGCCAGCCAGCGCTCACATGAAGGCTACGAAGGGGCGGACCTTTCCTACCGGCTGTTGCTGCGGGACACAAACCGGGTTGAGGATTTGCTCACGGAGCTGCGACAAGTCACGGGTGTATCGCGCGTGACGAGCATGCTGGCTGAAGACGAATCTGAACTGTAATACGACCATGGAACAAGCACCATTACCTCCCATTCCGACACCGGCTTCACAGCGTTGGCGCGAATTTCGCATTCGTATCATGCCGGTGTTCGTGTTCATGTTGTCAGTGGCCGGGCTCGGTTATCTCTGGAACAATTACGTCGCGCCAAGCGGGATTGTCGGTTCGGTGGAATCGATCTCGAGCATGGTCACGAGCATGGCCGACGGGCAAGTGCTGAGCTTGAGCGTGGATCGCTATGAGCCAGTGAAGTTGGGGCAGGTTATCGGGTCGCAATCGCGGATGGAGCCGGAGCTGATCGCGGCCACCATAGCATCGATCACGGCGGATCTGGAAGTATTGCGGGCGCAGTATATTTTAAGGCTCAATGGTTCGGAACAACAGTATCAACAGGTTCGGCTGACTATGTTTGAGCAGCAAGTGCTGCTGGCAGGGTCGCGGATGAACTTTATTCAGGCTTCGAACGAATTTGGCCGTGTGGCGGAGCTCTACAATCAATCTCTCAAGTTGGAATCGGCAACTGCCTATGACCTGGCCAAGGCAAAGAAGGACTCGTTGCAGGCGGAAATTGAAGAGCGCACGAAGTTAATCAAGGAAATGGAAGAAGTTCTGCCGCGCTTGCGGGCGATGGACAGTTCTTCAACGACCAATGATCCGGTGACGCGAGCGATCGAAGCGAAGCGAGCTGAGCTAGAGCTGGCGACCAAGCCGGTTCCTCTGCGCGCGCCCATTGATGGAGTCATCACGCTGATTAACAAGAGACCCGGCGAAAGAATTATCAAGGGCGATCCAATATTAACAATTTCCTCGCAGAACTCGGAACGGATTTTGGCGTATGTGCGCCAGCCGATGAATACGGCGCCGACAGCCAATGACACGGTGCTGATCCGGACGCGCACGTTTAAACGGCTTTCCGGGGAGGGCAAAATATTGAAGGTCGGGGCCAGCCTTGAGTCAATTCCGCCAATGCTGCTTTCGCCGGACGGCAAAAGGCTGGAATCCGGTTTGCCGGTAATAATAAGTTTGCCGGCTTCATTGCGCGGCAAGGTGAGTCCGGGAGAATTCCTGGACATGTCGATCAAAGCGTTGACCAAGTAACCTCTGAGTTTCCAGACAGCCCCGTGGGAGACCACGGGGCTTTTTTGTTGCACCATTGCCCATTGGCTGCGGTGTCGGTAGGTTGAGGAGATGAGAAGCGAGTTCTCGGTGGCCGCACATTGGCGCGGCGAGTTCGACGAAGCGGAATTGCGCGGATGGTCGGCGCATTTGCGGGCGCAATTGCTGGCGCCACGTGTATCGCTGGGGCTCATTTTCATTCATCCGAAGCTTTTTCCACATGCGGCTCAGATTTTAGAATTGGCGCGGCTGCACGCGCAGACGCCTTTGCTGGTCGGTTGCTCGAGCACTGGACTCATCGCAGCGAGTGAGGAAGCGGAGGATGTCCCCGGGCTGGCGCTGGGGCTTTACTATTTGCCAGGCGCGGAGCTGCGCGCTTTTCACTTTACCCAAGAAGACATCGAAGCAGCAGCAGAGCCGGAGTACTGGCCCAGAAAGTTTGGTGTGGGAAAAGAGCAAACGAATGCCTGGCTCTGCTTCATGGATCCATTTCATTTAGACTCGGAAGCGTGGCTGGAGAGTTGGAACAAGAGTTATGCTCCTCTGCCAATTCTGGGGGGGCTGGCCAGCGGCAATTACACTGAGCAATTGACCCAGGTTTATTTGGATGGACATGTTTATGAGGAAGGGGGTATCGCCATATCGATAGGGGGTGATGTGACGCTGGAGGGAGTGATTTCACAGGGGTGCACGCCCATCGGCGACACGTGGACGATTACAAAGGCGGAGCGGAATTTTATTTACGAGATTGGGAATCGGCCCGCGTACCAGGTGCTCGCGAATATGGTTAGCGAACTGCCGGTGGTCGAACAGCAGAAATGCCGCGGCAATTTATTTGTGGGGCTGGTGATGGATGAATATCGCGAGGAATTTCATCGGGGCGATTTTTTGATTCGAAATTTAATCGGAGCGGATCCGAAGTCGGGGCTTTTGGCGGTGGCGGCGTTTCCGCGCGCGGGGCAAACGTTGCAGTTTCAGCGGCGTGACGCAGCGGCGAGCACGGAGGACATTTCCGCGCTGTTGCGGCAGACCCATGAGCGGCTCGGGACGCGCAGCGTTTATGGCGGATGCCTCTGCTGCTGCAACGGACGCGGCGCGCGGCTCTTTGGGCAGCCGAGCCACGACGCGCGACATGTGCAGGGGGAGTTTGGGCCGTTTGGTTTGGCCGGATTTTTTTGCAATGGCGAGATCGGGCCGGTGGGAGGGAAGAGTTTCCTGCACGGTTACACGGCAGCGCTGGCGCTGTTCGTGCAGAAAAAGACGAACGCGTGACGTTTTACTCCGCTTTGCGCGAGTTGGTAAAATCCCGGAAAGTTCCACCGCAGCGGTAGCAGGCCAGCAGATTTTCGTTCAGGTCCACAAGTTTTAGATCGCCTTTGCTGGCGGCGATGGCGCGCGCTTTCTCGGTGAGTGCAATGGCTTGGTCATACCAGCCACATTCCGCATAGGCAGCAGCCTGCGCCAGCAATGGAACCGGATGCTGATAATGAGTCAATTCACAGGCGCGCCGGGCGTAATCAAGAGCGAGTTCGCCGTTGCGGGCCGCCGGGTCATCCGAGGTCGCCAAGAGCATACTGAGGCGGGTGAGGTCGGAAAGCTGATTCGGCCGGACCGCAAGGGAGAGGCGATATTGATTGGCTGCGGCTGGAGCGTTTCCCTTTTGCGAATACCACAGGGCGAGGCGATTATGCGTGTCGTAGCGGTAAGGGTCAGTACCGAGATTGACGAGCATGTGCTGAAGGAGGGATTCGGTATTGCGCCAGGGGTTGATTTGCTCGTGACTGAGGAGAGCCAAAACCGCGAGGCAACTCATGGCTGCACCAACAGCCAGACGCATGGCGCGCGGATCGCTCAATGTGCGCCAGACAAATCCAGCAGCGCCGACGGCCAGCAGCAAGGCGGAGAGTTGGCCGTAACGATCATTTGTGAAGTGAGGGTGCTCGGTCAAGCCGAGCATGGGAACCATCACCACCAAATAACAACACCAGAGAGCAAAGAACGCAGGCCATCTGCGGCGCTGCCAAAAGAGAAATGCTGATGTCGCGATAACAAATACCGCAGCGGTGATAAATCCCGCGTCATAGGGATGGATCTGAAAGAGGCTCGTGTAGAGCGGTGAAAGATTCAGGGGCAGGAAATTTTTCCAGACGAAATAAGCCCAAACATAAAACGCCTGCATGAGCCGCTCGGCCAATCCAAACTTTTCCAGCGTTACAGGAGTGGTCCAAAGGCCCGAGGCATGTGTGCGCGCCAGTAGAGTCAGCGCCAGAGTGATTCCTGCGGCCAAAAAAAATGGGAACTTTTCCAGGAGAATGCGCGACGAAACTCGATCGCGCAGAAGATTGCGATGGAGCGCTAGTCGCTTCAGCGGAAAAAAGTCCAGGACTGGAAAGATAAAGACCCAAAATAGCGCGATAGGATAAGTCAGCAGCGACGCCGCAAAGGAGAAAAGTGACACAGCGTACCAAAACCATTTGCGACGGGTTGATTCACAGAACCGCAAATAACAAAATAATGAAACCAGCAAAAAAGTTGTGGCCTGGCAGTAAAGCTGGCCGGATGCCCACGCGACGGATTCGACCCGGAGCGGATGCAGCGCCCAAACCAGCGCGCCAAAAGCGGCACAGAGATCGAGCGGCGCGGAAGGCTTTTCAATCGCGAACCGCACTCGGAGCAGACGTCGAATTATAAGGAAGAGCAGGACGGCACTCAGGCCGTGCAAAAGAAGGTTGAAGGAATGAAATGCGGCCGGGTTTGGACCGAAAAGTTGATATTGCACAGCCCAGGCGAGCCAGCCGAGGGGGATGTAACGGCGGACATAACTTGTGTCGGTCCAAATCCAGCGCCAATTTTCAGCCGTGAGACCCTGAATGTGCTCGTTGCTGTAGATGTTGATGTCATCATCCCATTGAACGAAATCGGCCGTGCTGGCTTTGGAAAACAAAGCGATAGTGACTGCAAACAACAGCACCGCGAGCCAGCCTGTTTTTGGAATTTTCATGGGATAATCTGCCGAGTACAGAACATCACAGGCAGATTGGGAAGCTAACCATGTGCCACATAGTCGCGGGTGCGGTGCGGGTTTTGCTGAGAGAAGGCGGTTAATGCAACTCGTGTCGCTACACAAACTGATTCGATTTGGCCTGACTGGCGGGGTGGTTTTCTGCGTGGATGTCCTGCTGGTTTGGGCATTTAGCAGATGGTTTGCTCCAACTGTGGCCGTGACGCTCGCGTATGCGCTCGCGGTCGCGCTGCATTTTTGCCTGAATAAATGGTGGGTGTTTGGGAGTTTTGAGCGAGCAATGGGAAGGGAAATTTGGCGATACTTAATCGTAGTATTTGCCTGCTGGGCTTGCACGATCTCGATTGTGCAAATTGTAATGGCCTGGATTTATCCCAACGTTGTGATCGCGAAAATATTGGCTGTGCCACCAAGCACATTGTTGGGTTACCTGCTGATGCGCAGTTTCGTTTTTCGCGCCGGGCGAGACGCCCCTGCAACTGAAACAGTTCCTACGAAGTTTTCGGCCTGAGGGTCAGGCCGATGCACAAGTTGCACGTGACGATGGGAACCAGGAGCGGGAAAAAGGAGCGGTGCACCGGAGTGAAATATTTTTCCAACTCGGTAATGATCTCGGCCGGCAAATTGATATGCTCGCGTTTGATGAACCAATCGTAAGGCTGTTGGTAACGTTTTTCGAAGATGCGCTGCGCGGAAATGCGGCGAGCGAGCGTATAGGCCAAGCCGCCTTCACATGGGATCACGATTGAGAAAGCACCGTGCCCGGGATGGCAGAGGCGATGCATTTCTCGAATTGTGGCGGGGAGATTGGGCAAATGCTCGAGGACATGCACGGCGATGATTCGATCAAAATGTCCTTCTGGAAAATCGAGCTTCTCCTGGCAATCGCCGACATAAGTTTGGACGAGTGGAAAACGTTCACGAATGCGCGCGGCCATGTTTTCGCGCATCTCCAGGGCGACATAGTTGCGCTGTTGCTCGCCGTTTAGCTTTTCATAAGCGAGGTGTTCGCCGAGGCCCGCGCCGATTTCAAGGGTTGATTTAAAAGTGGCGGGGGCATGGCGCACGACGTAGTTATGATTAAAATCATCAACGATGCCGTAGCGTTTGGGCAATTCCTCATGCCAATGGCGCATGAAGTCATCGCTGATCCGCTTCTGCTCGGGCGTCAGTTGCGGAATGAGCTTAGGCCACTGCGCGGTCGAGTTCATAGAGTTTACCAGCCAGATTCCCGTCAAAGCCAATGGCTGCATCAACGATAAATTTGGGTCTTTGTTTCACTTCCTCGTAAATGCGAGCGATGTATTCACCGAGAATCCCGACGCTGATAAGTTGAATGCCACCCATGAAGAGAATGAGAATAACGATCGTGGGATTACCGCTCGAGAATGGGAACCCACCGAGCTTCATGAGGGCATAAATAATCCCAGCCAGAAAACTGCCGCCGGCAACAAAGAATCCAGTCGTTGTGCTGAGAGTGAGTAAATAGCTCGAAAAGCAAATGATGCCGTTCACGCCGATACGGATTGAACCAAGAAATCGGTTGTAATTTCCTTTCCCTGAGTGCCGCGGCGGACGATCAAAGACAAGGGCGGTTTGTTTGAACCCGACGAGCGCCACGAGACCCCGCAGGAAGCCGTGGCATTCTTTCAAGCGATTGATTTCATCCACGACCCGCCGACTCATTAATCGAAAGTCACCGGTGTTTGGCGGGATAGGCGGATCGGCGATGCGATTGATCACGCGATAGCCGAGTGAGGCCACGATGCGTTTAATAAAAGTTTCCCCGTCACGATTGCGACGTTGGGCCATGACAACATCAAAGCCTTCCTGCCATTTTGCGTACATTTGCCCGAGCAATTCCGGCGGGTCCTGCAAATCAGCATCCATGACGATCACGGCCTGGCCGGAGCTGTATTGGAGTCCGCCAAGCGTGGCCATGGGCTGGCCGACTCGGCGGGAAAACTTCAGGAGTTTAATGCGAGGATCGGTGTCGCGGGCGCGCAAAATTAACTCTTCCGTGCGGTCCGGCGACGGGTCCATGGCGAAAATGACTTCAAAATCTTCCGTCAATGACTTGAGGATGGGAATAATTTGCCGGAGAAATTCGGGCAAATTCCCTTCTTCTTTAAAGACGGGCACCACGACGGAGAGACGGGGCTTGATACAAGTCATCCCCCGCCAATCAGAAAGAACTATGCCAATTTTGTCGCTTCGGCTACGGCTGCCACACAGCGGCCGCAGATAGTGGGGTGCTGGGGATTCTCACCGACATCAGTTTCCCAATGCCAGCAACGTTCGCATTTTTCACCATCGGCTTTGGTGATGACGACGGGTGGAGCGCCTTCGGAAAGCACTTCGAGCTGTGAAACATTGAGCAATTCTCGGAAAGCTTCGAGATGGATTTTAGCGTTCGTATTCTCAGGCGTGTCACCGCGCAGGACAACTTTTGCATCAAGTGCTTTGCCGATGGTTTTCGCCTGCCGGGCTTTTTCAAGCTCGGGCAAAATGGTTTCCCGGAGAGCAAAGAGCATTTTCCAATTCGTTTGCTCTGCATCGGAGCGCTGAAAAGGCATTGGATTCCAAACCGCCACATGCACGGAGTCAGTCGATTTGCCGGGAATAAATTCCCAGGCTTCATCCGCTGTGAAAACAAGAATTGGCGCTAACATCTGGCACAAACCGGTCACCAGGCGATGGAGGGCTGTTTGGGTCGAGCGGCGGCGCGGTGAATTAGCCGGATCTGTGTAGAGGCGATCCTTCACAACGTCATGATAAATGGCCGAGAGTTGGACGGCGGCGAATTGCGTGATGCGCTGGTAAACATCATGAAAGCGAAAAGCGTCGAAAGCCTCGATGACCTGGGCTTCAAGGTCAGCAAATTCGGCGAGAATCCAGCGATCTAAACCAGTAAGTTGCTCGTCTTTGACGGCGTTCTTTGCCGGATCGAAATCGTAAAGATTTGAGAGTTGATAGCGCAAGGCATTGCGGATGCCGCGATAGCTTTCGCTGACCTTGCCAATTCGCTCTTCGCTGACTTCGATGTCGTTGCGGAAATCCTGGGAAGCGACCCAGAGGCGCACCACATCGGCGCCCCACTGCTTGATGTATGCTTCGGAGGTTTGGGGCTTTTCGTAAACATTTTGCCCCTGCTTGCTTTTGGAAATTTTTTCGCGGTCCTTATCCACCATGAATCCGTGAGTCAACACCGTGCGGAAAGGCGGGGCACCGTTACCCGCTAATGAGAGCAGAAGGGAAGATTGGAACCAGCCGCGATGTTGATCGCTCCCTTCGAGGTACATGTCGGCCTGCCATGGCGGAGCGGATTTGTCGGCATGATGCAGCTCAGGC
>DASWRJ010000184.1:0-2631 GCA_036403255.1 Verrucomicrobiia bacterium | reverse complement strand
CCTTTTCTGCACAAAGAGACCGACGCGTTGGATCTGGTGTTTCAGCATTACGCTTACGCCACCGAGGCTCAGCTTCAGTTTAAGGAACAATATTATGGCTATCCAAACGCAGTCGCTGAATGGAAAAAGCTGCAAGCCGCCAAATTGCCCGCGCGCCTAAGTGACCATCTGACATGGGTTAAAGACGGTGCTATGGTCAACACAACCACATCCCAAGGCATCATTCCGCTCATTCCTGAAAAATTCTTCACACCCGCCGCCACTCTCGCTGCAAAGCCAGAACACCAGGCCACGCCAAGCGTCAAAAAAATCCTTTTCGTGCGCCCGGATGCAATCGGCGATGCCGTGCTCGCGGCTTCGATGCTCGAGCCGCTGCGATTAAAATACACCGGCGCACAGATCGCCGTCCTCTGCCAGGAGCACCTCGCTCAGTTCTGGGCGGCCAGTCCATGTGTCGATTTGATCATCGGAATAAACAAACAGCAGGCCCTTGCTGATAAAGGATATCGTGACGCGATAAAAACCGAATTGCAGAAATGGGCGCCCGATCTGGTCCTGAATTCCGTCTTCTCTTCCGAAGCTTTGTTCGAGGATCTGATTCATACATGTCCCGACGGGCAGAAGATCGGTTTGAACGGAGATCTCAGCAATATCTCCGTCGATGAAAGGCTCGAATTCGATTTGCGTTACTCCCGGCAAATCTCTTCCCAAGCCCAGAAATCCGAGCTGGAACATCACGGCGATTTTCTAACTGGCCTCGAAATCACCCCTGGCCAGCTCCAGCCCAAAATCTGGACCACACCCGATGACGATGCCGTGGCCGAGGAGTTCTTTACCGCGAAGAAACTCGATCCCGCCCGCACCATTGCGCTCTTTCCCGGCTCGCAACACAGTTTCAAAGCTTATCCTCATTTCGCCGCCGCTCTAAAAAATTTGGCTGGCTATCAGGCGCTCATCTTCGGCGGAGACGAAATCTGCGAAGCGGCTGCCAAGCTAGCCCAAGAGTTGCCGTTCCCCACTCATAACCACACTGGCAAGACCACCATTCGCGAAATGGCCAGTCTCATTCGTAAGTGCCGATTGCTCGTCGGCTCCGACTCCGCAGGCGCGCATATAGCTTGTGCCGTGGGCGTGCCAAACGTAGTCGTCCTTGGCGGCGGACACTTTGGGCGTTTCTTTCCCTATTCCGCGTTGACCAGTGTGGCCTGCCTGCCCTTGGAATGCTACGGTTGCAATTGGCGCTGCAAACATGCCGCGCATCATTGCCTTGCCGATATTTCCCCGGCGGTTGTCGCCGAAGCCGTGCGCCAAACGCTCGCCGTCTCCAGCGCGAAACCCCGCCTGTTTTTCCAAAGCAGCTCTCCCCGCGTTCCCTGGAAATCCGCTCGCACCTGGATTCACGTTGAGGCCGATTGGATTGCTGTCGAGTCAACCCAAGGCAAGCCTCAAACATCCACTCGGGCGAAAGAACTTTTGAAATCAAAGACCAAAATCCCAACTCCATCTTCGCCAACCGATCCAAATCTTTCTGATGTGGAAAAAAATTGGAACGAATTTGGCAAGCGCGACCCGCTCTGGGCCATTCTCACTGATGAAAAACGCAAGAACGGCCGTTGGGATGTGAACGAATTTTTCGCTCTCGGCCAAGGGGAAATCAAAGGCGTCATCAGTTATCTCGACAGCCTGAAATTTCCTTACCGCCGCGGAAAGGCGCTCGATTTTGGTTGCGGTGTCGGGCGGCTTACGCAGGCGCTTGCCCAGTATTTCGAGGAATGTCACGGAGTCGATATCGCTTCCTCGATGATCGACCAGGCGCGCAGTTACAATAAATTCGGCGCGCGTTGCCAATATCACTTGAACAAAGCGACCGACCTGAAGTTGTTCGCCAACAACTCATTCGATTTCATCTATTCCAATATTGTCCTGCAGCACAATCAGCCTGAGAACAGCCGCAAATTCATTCGCGAATTCCTGCGCTTGCTTGCGCCGGGCGGCATCCTCCTGTTCCAAATTCCAAGTCACCCAATTGGCTTCCAACAAGCACCCGGCGATCGGCTGCCACTCAATGCCTACAAGGCGGACATTCGCGTGCAGCAGCAGACCTGCCAGGCCGTTGCCGGCACGGCCCTCGATCTGCGCGTCTCTGTGCGCAATGTCAGCCCGGTTGCGTGGCCGCTCTTCTCCGCTGCCACCAGCAACGCCGTTAAACTTGGGAATCATTGGCTCGACACTTTTGGCCGCACTATTGTGCATGATGATGCTCGCACTTCGATTCCCGCTGCCGTCCTTCCAGGTCAATCCGTCGATCTCGCCTTGAGTGTCACGGTGCCTGGCAAGCCAGGAAAATATATTCTCGAACTCGATCTTGTGCAGGAGCACGTTTGCTGGTTTGCGCAGCATGGTTCCAAGTCCACTCGACTTGAGATAGAAGTTTTGCCAAACACCAAAATCGCCGCTCCTGCCGCCAGTGGCTCCTCCTCGCCTCAAGCCGGTGAAGTCCTTGTCCCGCGCATGGAGATGCACGGCATTCACAAAGCCGAACTGCTCGAGTTTCTCAAAGCCGAGGGCGCCACTATTATTGATGTGAAGGATGATTCCAATGCCACAGGCTGGATTGGCTATCGCTATTGC
>DASWRJ010000183.1:0-3485 GCA_036403255.1 Verrucomicrobiia bacterium | reverse complement strand
GGGCTTTATCCAAAAACTCCGTTGTCCGCTCCTCCAATACGCCGTCCACATCCCATTTATCTAGCAACGGCAAGAGCGCATAACGCACCGTATGACTCCCGGAAGTAATCAAAGCCTTAAAGGCTTTTTCAATATTTGTGCTCCAATCTGGGGGTGGCATCGTCGCAAAGTATTTATCCAGCGTCTCGAGCACCACCGCCCGCAAGCCGTCATTATTCGATTTGCCAGCTTCGACAAAAATGTCTCCCACCAATTGCGCATTCGTGCTCAGCACTGCCTGCTCCGTGAGCAACCCGAGAATCTCCTTCATATTGTCGGGTTTGTCCGACGCAAAGGCCGCTTTCACATTGGGCAACGGCGCTTTTCGAATCCAGGCCCACGCCGCCGATTTAGCCCAGGCATCTTTTAGATCCGGCAACAGTTTATAAATCGCCCCGCGCACTTCCTTGCTGGCTGGGTCCTGTCGATAAATGGCGGTCAAAGCCCGCAAGCGCACGCGCTCGTCGAGGTCTTTATTGCTGAAAACTTTCAACACCACCTTTTCAGTCGCCCCATTCAGCGCTTTGTCGCTTTGGGAAAGTAATTGCAATGCGTTCTTCTGCACGCTCGGATGCGCATTTGTCACCGCTGCCAATAAATTGCTCTCAGCGAGCATCCCCGAGTTCTGGAGTGTCCAGAGCGCCAGCACGCGCGCATGCGCGTAACGGCTGGAATTCAGCACTGCGGTGAGTGGCGCGGTGGCAGCCGGCGGAAAATTCTCGGTCAACAACCGTTGCGCAGTCATGCGCGCCCAGCGATTCGGATGCTCCAAAACTTTCGCGAGCTTCGCGGGAGCGAGTTGCGCAAAATTTGGCACATCCAATTTTTGGGATTGCTGGTGCTGCACGCGCCAGATATGGCCCGACTCGCCCGCGCCCGCTCCGCTCGCACCAGCCCCTGCATCCACCACATACATTGCCCCATCCGGCCCTGCCCGGACATACCGGGGAAAAAACTCGTCGCGCCCACCCACCGCAAACTCAGTTTCCTGCCGCCGGGTTGCTTCATAGCCAATCCCGCCCTCGACGGCCGGCCACACGATATCTTCATGGATCAAGTGCAAGCCAGGGTCTGTCAGCAATATCGAATTGTGATACCGAATGTGCCACGCGCCCCCATCGTAAAAAGCGCACGAGGATACTGACGAAAACCATTCCCCGGAATTGGGCGGAGGATATTCGCCCTTTTTCTCTGGAAAAATCGGTTGGCCTTTTTGGTGATCTTCAATGGATTTGAAGCTGAGGGTTTTTGGCACATGCCCGCGCACCAAATACTTTTCCTCCAGCATCAAATGATTGATATGCGCGCCCGGCACGCGCGCGAAGAACAATTCCCCATCAGGTCCGAAATCAAACCCTGCGGCGCGCCCCGTGAAGGAGGCGATAACCTCCAGCGCGCTTCCGTCGGCTTTGAAACGGCACAAGCCAGAAGGCAATTTTCCAAATTCCTTGCCCGATTTGCCAATCACACTCTCGGCCTCACCACCCGCATGCGCCGCATAAATCCAGCCATCAGCACCCCACCGCAAGTTGCTCAGCCCCGGTTGTTCCGCCGTCCCAGCCAACCCACTCAGCACGCGCACGGTATCATCCGCGGTGTCGCTGCCGTCCTTCGAGCGAATCCAAACCACCTCATCGGCCTGAGCCAGGATAACTCCATCTTTGTGAAAGACAAAACTGCTCGGCCACTTCAACCCGTCACAAAAAACTTTTGCGCTCCTCGCGTCCCGATCCGCACCCTCCAAAATCACGACGCGCCCGGACACACTGCCAGCGGGCCCCATCGCCACCCACATCCGCCCGCGCGCATCCCAATCGAGCGCCACCGGGTTCATCACGACGGGCGCGGCGCAGACCTCGCTGATTTCAAACCCACGCTGCACGTGAATGGGCGCTCCGGCAGCGGCAATCACAAACTCCGCGCCCAAAAGCAATGCGTATCCGATCAATACACTGGCTTTCACAAAGCCGTTCTCCACAGGGTCATATGACTCCACTCTGCGCAAAATGGCCCCTCAAAGCAAGCGCGGTCAAAAAGTTGTCCTGCCGGCTCGGGTCTGGTTGCCGGCTACTCGAATTAGCCTGAATCAGCTTGTACTAGCTTGTACGGAAAGGCTTAATCTGAAGGCCAAAGGTTGAACGGGCATAAGCAGTGTAAGAGTCGGGAGCAGCTTCCCTCATGAATGCTTCCTGCATCACGCTTCGGACAGATCGGACGAATCCGACGTATTTGCAAAGGTTGCGCATGCAGCGTTTCGCAGGCTTTTCCAGCCTTTATTACGCTTGTTTAGGCTTGTCCAGCCGTGGGCCAGGAGGTGAAAGGTGATAGCTGAGAGATGCGAGACGAAGGGCTTAGGGCTCAACTTTCAGCCGCAATTAGCCGCAACCAGGCGCAACGGAGTGCAAATTGCAGATTTCAGATTGCAGAATGGCGGCAAACTCGGCCCCAACTTATAGGGCTAAGGTCCGCGTCCTTTTTTGCCCTAGTTAGCCTTAGTTAGCCCTCGCCAGCCCTAATGAGAAATCCTGAAGTGCGCTTTTGCAGGCTTTTCCAGGCTTTTCCAGGCTTGTTTAGGCTTGTCGAACCTTGTGGGCCAGACAAAGGCGAAGGCCCGAGGCACGCCAAACCATTGCGCAAGCCGAAGGCTTGCAGGTAATGGACATTCCTAAACGCTCGAAAGCGGCATCCCGGTACACCGGGACACTCCACAAGCTGGCGCACTTTCCATAGGCAGCAAGTTGGGCTACCTGCCCCCAGCATATGCGGTGGCCCGTGAAAGCCAGACACTTTGCCGAGCACGGCGGCTCGCCCAAAACGTTTATGATCTCCGGCCCTGAAACCAGTCAGGGCTGGATGCATGTCAAAGATCGATTTGGTCCGTGATCAGTTGTTCGTGGTCCGTAGTAAGGACCACTCTGCTAGACCATGGATGAGTCATCCGCGAGACGGCAGATGAACAATCTGCTTCCGACCTGCGGGATACAGCTCCCGCTCATGGATGCAGGTTTAGCACACATGGAGGAAGTTGTCTGGTGAGGCTGGTGAAATAGGAGAACCTGGTGAAGCTGATGAAATAGACACTACAGAACATATAGAAGAACCTGGAGAAATAGGAGTTATCGAATGGCCGCGAAGAATCACACAAAAGAGCAAAAGGTATGGCCACAATAGATCGCAAGGAACGAAAAGAAATGAGGACTCTCTTAAGGCGTTTTTTTAGCAATGTCATCGTCAGGGCGGGAAGACTTCTTGTTCGGTCAGCTTCCAGTATTTGAGGTACGATTGGATATAAGATTCGTCGGTTTTTTCGCGGCGGAGGCGCTGGAGGTAGGCGATTTTCCAGGCGTTTGCTGCGCCAAGTTGGTCTTCAGTGAGAGGTTGTATGATATAATTTGAATTAACATGTGCTCGGCTCGCCAAAGTCTTTGCGAAGGGTAAGGACGATT
>DASWRJ010000182.1:0-2158 GCA_036403255.1 Verrucomicrobiia bacterium | reverse complement strand
TGGTATTATCGGTGGTTTAAAAATGCAAGTGCAGGATCGCGGCGGCGCCGGTTTGGATGCCCTTCAGGCCGCCACGTTCAAACTGGCCGGGGCCGCCAATCGTGATCCTCGCCTCACGGGAGCCCTCAGTTCCTTCCGGGCGAATGTGCCGCAATTATTTGTGGATGTCGATCGCATCAAAGCCAAAAGCATGCGGGTGGCGCTGAGTGAGATTTTCGATACGCTCCAAATCTATCTCGGTTCACTGTATGTTAACGATCTCAACCTCTTCGGCCGTACCTACCACGTCACAGCCCAGGCGGATTCCGCATTTCGCCGTGGCCCTGCGGATATTGTGCAACTCAAGACCCGCAATGCTTCCGGCGAGATGGTTCCGCTCGGTGCGGTTCTGACTGTTAACGACACCAATGGCCCAGACAAAATTGTTCGCTACAATATGTTTCCTGCCGCTGATTTAAGCGTCAGCGCCGCGCCCGGCGTCAGTTCCGGCCAGGGCATCGCGCTCATGGAACAGCTCGCCCGTGAGACTCTGCCTGCAACCATGGGCTTTGAGTGGACCGAGCTGACACTCCAGGAAATTCTCGCGGGCAACACGGCCATTTATATTTTTCCGCTCTGCGTGCTCTTTGTGTTCTTGACACTCGCGGCGCAGTACGAAAGTTGGTCGTTGCCTCTCGCGATTATCCTGATCGTCCCCATGTGCTTGTTCAGCGCGATCGCGGGTGTTTGGTTGCGCCACATGGACAACAATATCTTCACTCAGATCGGTTTTGTGGTCCTGGTCGGGCTGGCGTGCAAAAACGCGATTCTGATCGTCGAATTCGCCCGCCAGAAACAGGACGCTGGCATGGACCGCATCAAAGCCGCCGTCGAAGCGAGCCGCTTGCGTTTGCGCCCCATATTGATGACCTCCTTCGCTTTCATCTTCGGGGTCATACCCCTGGTCATCGCCAGTGGTGCTGGCGCTGAAATGCGGCGCGCGCTTGGCACCGCCGTTTTCAGCGGCATGCTTGGTGTCACCTTCTTTGGCATCTTCCTCACGCCGGTCTTTTACGTCGTGATTCGATGGTTTACGGAGCGCAAATCGCGGAAAGCGCAGGCGATCCAAAGCCATTCTTAGATTTTCCTTCGTTTGCCGCGTGGGATGTGCGTCCGAACCCATTTTGTGATCAACGCCATAGCCGTGATGATTAGAGGCCTAAATTGCTCTTCAATCAGCCCCAAATTTCTTGTTTTTTGGCCTCCGGCATGAGATACTACGCTCTCCCTTGTGCACCTTGACCAAGCTGGACTTAGGAGCGTGTTTGTTTCGGCAATTGCGCTTTTTTTTCGTCCTTATCTGCGCCAGTTGGCTTTGCGCCGCCAGCGGCGCCATTTCGGTGGGCCCGGGCGGGAGCGGGTTGCTCATCTTCAACACTCCACCCTCGCCTGATGAATGGAGCACCTTATCCGTAGCCGGGGTTGCTACCGACATCACCAATGTCGCCGGGCTCGATGCTGCTGTGCAATTGTTAGCCGCCAGCAATATCATTTCGGCTTTGCCCACGTCTAACGCCATTCCACCGGGCTCCGGCAGTTTGGCTGCATGGAACTCGACTGCCCTTTATCTGCAAACACATCCCACAGGAAATCGTTTCACGGTTTTGATGGCCACATTGCGCAACGACACCGAATCCGAAGCGAACTTGCTGACCATCAACTACGATCTAAGCCAGTGGTCCACGGGTGGCATCAGTGAAAATATTCCGGGTCATCGCCTCTATTACAATCTCAGCGGCTCGGTCAGCAATTGGCTGCCTATAGTTAGCGTCGGCGGCGGCACCGCTGGCACCTTAACCGGCACGGTCAACGTTGGCTCCTGGCCCACCTCCAGCTTGTTGTATCTGCTTTGGGTTGATGATAACGGCCCCGGCACTGGAAATACCGAGGGCGCTTACAGCATCGACAACGTCTCCTTTAGCGCGACGAATGAAATTGTGCCCGTTACCATTTCTATTTCCGCTCCCACCAATAACCAGGCCATTACCGCCGGCCGAACGTTTGCCATAAACGGCAATGGAAGTCTCAGTGTCACCAACGTGGCCTTTTACGCGGACGGCATTCTGCTGGGATCCGATGGCACACTCCCTTTCGTAATTCTGGCCAGCAATTTAACCGC
>DASWRJ010000181.1:0-3532 GCA_036403255.1 Verrucomicrobiia bacterium | reverse complement strand
CTATTGATGACACTCCTTTGATCCGGATGCGGGAGATTCGATTTCAATAAGCCAGTCGCCTTCAGGCCCATTCCCACTTGGGAGCACAAAAGTTACGTTAACGGTGAAGGATGCGTTTGGACAAGAGAGCAGCTGCACCGCAAACGTGACGGTAATTGACTCGACACCCCCGATTATCGCCTGCCCAAATGATCAGACTTTAGACTTCGCGGACGCCTCAGGTGCCATTGCAACCTTTCAAGTTACAATTTTGAGCGACAATTGTCCCGGAGTCACTGCGGTTTGTATTCCTTCTTCGGGCAGTATTTTTCCGATTGGAACAAATAACGTAACCTGTGTTGCAACCGATTTGTCCGGAAACAAGGCGTCTTGCCGGTTTTCCATTATAGTTCTTGGTCCTTTTGGTGTAAAGAAAAGCGTCTTGGATCAATTATCTGCTTTATTGGGAAGTGCAGGTGATAAAGGGGTAAGGAAGGAATTAACAGAAGCAATTACCGAAATTTCAGAAACATTAATTCCAAGCCTATGGGTGGATCAAACTCATCTTCAGCCCAAAAAAGGAGAGGCTGTGTTCAAGGAAGACAAAGAAGTTGTCAAAGAGTTGAGCGAACTCGCCAACGACAAGCACAATGGCATTCCGAACCTTCGGCTCCAGATCGCCAAGCTAGCAAAGGCGGATAGGCTTTTGGCAACGATTGCAATCAGTGATGCTGTCAACAAAGGCGGAAAAGTAAAAGAGATAAACGATGCGAATAAAGCGCTAGCGAAGTCTGACAACTCCATTGTCAGGGAAAAGTACGAGGATGCCTTCGAGCATTTAGGTGGGGCTTGGAAGGAAGCAATTGAGGCTGTGAAATAATTTTTGAAAGTTAACGGTGAAAACACCAGCAGGACGCTGGCCGACAAATTAGGGGAGACGCCGCATGTCTCCCCTCTCCTGAAAAAGATTTGTCTGGCGAGTGGCTGTCCCGAAACCCGGATTCAAGATTGGCTCCTAAAAGCAGCAATCATTCGAGGGGCGACACATTACGAGCGCGCATTTGCACGCCATCTGCCGGGGGATAGCCCGCAAGTCTCGGACGAAGAACTCGGGGTTGCTTTGTGCCTTGGGCAAAATGTGTATGATGCCGTGTTATTGAGGGCAGCAGCCCAATTCCTGAGCTCGGCTGCAGTTAGTGGATCAAAATTGAAACGTCTGGCAATTATGGAGCGAGTGGAGCCTGTATTGCTGTTTATCGCGCAGATTGCCGGACGCTTCGCGCCTGGGCTGGAGCCATGGCGTTATTTGCGGGAGCATCTGCATGTCCGGCGCCAAGTACGATTGAACAACTTGCCTCATTGGTCTCGTTTTGTGAGCCAGACGGGAGTAACTGGATTTGGGGGAGGACCGCAAATTGATTGGCTGCAGCGGCGAGGAAAGCAAAACACTAAACTGCGCTTATAATTTAAATCCAGGTTGCCTGCATTAGCATCCCGCGCCAATGCGCGCGAAGAAAAAGAAAATTTGGATTGCCGAGGTCTGGATTTTGACTTGCAGACTTTTGACTGGCTGTCTCGTTAGAGTAGCGTCCTTTGGCCGCATCCAAGGTTGTCATTGTTGCACAGCTTGTGCATAGCACCAGCAAGCTGATAGAAAAGAATAAAGTGCCTATTCGAATTTGCATGAGTAACTGTGCCACTCCAGCATTCCCGCCCGAAATCGAAAATAAGAAGGTCAACATTGTCTGGAACGATGGAGTAGAGAATAGGTCGTTCCACAGGATGGCCGCGTAAGCAATAGTTCGCCTCGTAAGGCAATGGCTTGGGAAGAAAAAACTGTTGAAACAGTTGGGGAAATGCGGGAGAGCGTCTAGCCCCCGCGATGAATCGCGGGGTTAATGAGAGGAAGTTTAACTAGGTGCTACAGAGGGTTCGGATTGGTGGATAGAATCGGTGTAAATGCAAGACGAAGCGGCTGCCGAGCTGCCTGTTTGCCTCAGTCAGAAAGTCACCGGGAATCAAATGATCAGTGACCGCTTGGTGTGCCTTTTTTGATTGACTGGGAGGGCTGGTCTGGTAGTTTTCGGTTCAATGATTTGGTGCCTGGCACGATTTAGCAGCTTTGCCGCCTGGTTTTATTACTGGGCTGCGCCCCTGCGTTCGTGGTTGCGCTAATCTGGAGCCTTTCCCCATCGCAGCAGCGTCCCGCAAACCTCAACTTGCGCATTTATGATCATTGTCCTCCGCCCAAATATCTCGAAACGCGACGAAGCCCTCGTGGTGAAAGAAATCCGCCGGCTCGGCTACCAGCCGCACATCATGCGGGGCGTGGCGCGTACGGTCATAGGGGCAATCGGCGATGAGCGGACGCATCACACGCTGGAAACGTTGACGGCTTTTCCGCAGGTCGAGAGCGTGATGCCCGTGCAGAAACGCTTCAAATTAGTGAGCCGCGAAGCGCATCCACACAATTCCACAGTCACTGTCCGGGAACACGCGATCGGCGGGCAGAAATTCCAGGTCATGGCTGGGCCGTGCTCGGTAGAAAGCGAGAAGCAATTACTGATGACGGCGCACGCTGTGGCAAAGGCAGGCGCAACAGTGTTGCGAGGGGGGGCCTTCAAACCGCGCACGTCGCCTTATGAATTCCAAGGGCTCGGCGAAAAGGGGCTGAAGCTGCTGGCGAAAGCGCGGCGCGAAACAGGACTGGCGATAATCACCGAGTTGCTATCCGAGAATCACGCGGAGATGATGGCAGAGCATGCGGACATCTTGCAAATAAGCGCGCGGAACGCGCAGAATTTTCAGCTCCTGATTGCCGCAGCCAAGACGGGCAAGCCGATTTTGCTGAAGCGCGGGCTCTCGATGAAAATCGAGGAGTGGCTGCTGGCGGGCGAGTATGTGCTCGCGAATGAGAACCCGAATTTAATGTTTTGCGAACGCGGGATCAGGACATTCGAGACATACACGCGAAACACGCTCGATCTTTCGACCATCCCCATCATCAAAAAGGAATCGCACTGCCCGATTGTGATCGATCCAAGCCAGGGCGCGGGACGCGCTGACCTGGTGGTCGCCATGTGCAAAGGCGCGGTGGCGATGGGTGCGGACGCTTTATTGATCGAGGTGCATCCCAATCCGGCCGAGGCATGGAGCGACGGCGCGCAGCAGGTGACGCTGCAAGGGTTCGTAAAGCTGATGGATGAGCTGAGGCCGTTTATTGCGGCGGCGGGGAGGGAATGATTGTTTCATGGTTCCAATCTTTTTATTGCTCGGGAGTTTGCCTGGTCGCGGGGCCATGCTTTGTTCGAAAGGAAGGCGCTTTTCACCCCGATAAGCAGTCGTGAGATCTGTAAAAGAGCCAGACTCCGAAACTGCGAACCGACTTTCGGAACCCCTTTGCGACGGCCCATTTTTAAGACTTAGGAGAGTTCTCGCGGACGGCGGGCGGCTGCTTTTTGGAGCGCCGCAAGCGTTTCTTCGCCCATGCATGTCCGGTTTTAACTTAATGCCGTCTGCACGTTTGAAAGATTTTGCAAGCTATCGCAGTGTT
>DASWRJ010000180.1:0-6282 GCA_036403255.1 Verrucomicrobiia bacterium | reverse complement strand
GGACGAAAACCTGGCTTGGAGGGAGGCCATCCGGTTTTGCAGATCGATATTGAAGCGTTTCAGCTCCTCGGCGAACCGCCGCACCTGCTCGGGATCCATTACTGCCTGCGCCATAATCTTCTCTCATTTTTGGGAGCAAGGCTGGGCCTGCTCCGTTGTTTACATTCACGCTAGACCGTCATTTGACGGTATAGTTCCGGCTATCCTTTCATAATGCTGGATTCCAGCCTCCAAATCAAATGTCAAACACACCGGGTTTGGCCCTTGTTTCCGGGACGCTCAGGGTTGGAAAACTATACAGGAGCGCAAAAATTAGTTTGGGGACGGCGATCCATGGCCTTCACGTGGATCTTCATTTAAGGCTGGTGAGCAACGCCTCAAGTTCCTGACGGCGCGGCTCTAAAACCTTTCGCACGGTAAACCGGCTCAGCCGAATTCCCCACCAGGCGAGCGGGATAACAAACAGCACCAGAAACGCCACAAACCTTGGAGTGTGAAAGCGCAGGGACGCATAGCAGAAAGTAACTGCGAAAGCAGTGGTAAATGGCAGCCAGCACCACCAAAAAACAATACGCTGCAGCCAAATGTCATGTTTGACTTCAATTAAAGATGCTTCAAGGCAAGCCTTTAGTGGATCACTTGCAGTGGTTTTCTTTCGGCGCTTAAGGATGTGGTTCACCAGTCTGAAAGTCCCCATCCCGGCGCAGGCAAATGCCACCAGCAAAAAGTCCCAATCAGGCAGTTGAAAGGGACGCCAATGAACATGCCGCAGGCCCAAATAAGAAAAGAAAAGCGCCGCTAGAAACCCAGAGCCGATTTCCAGCGCAGCGTCCCAGAAATTAATTAGCCCCCACACCTTTTGATTGCGCTGGACTGCTTTTAGCAGCACATCCGGACTGGCGTTGATGGGAAGTTTGGCTCTGGCGTGCTGGCATTCCCAGGCTTTTTTTAATTTATCAAAGTTCATCGTTTGGTCCTTTCAGTTGTTCGGCAAGTTGTTGGCGAATGCGATTAAGTTTCACACCGACATAGTTTTCGGAAATGCCCATGACCTCGGCCATTTCCTGATAACTCAAACCGTCGAGGTGCATGAGCGCCAGGGCCGCGTCTATCTGGGGCAATTGCCGGATGGCGGCATATAGTCGTTCCACAATTTCCTGTTCCGGCGAGGCATCCACATGGCTCGGCTGGGTCTGGGGCGATTGGTCAAACTTTACAAACAGCTCCTGACGCTCCCGCCGACGGCGTTCCCTGCGCCGCCAGGCCAGTGCGGTATTGAAAGCGACCCGATAAATCCAAGTTGTTTCCCGGGCCTCACGGCGAAAGGCTGGAATGGAAGACCAAATTTGCAAAAGCACGTCTTGAAACAAGTCGTCCTGATCTTGCGGTAAAGCTGCGCAACCGCGAACCACTTTCAACATTAGTCCAATGTGCTCATCAAGCCAGCGCCGGAAGATGGCTTCTTGTTCTGGAGCGGTCATTGAATGTGTCTGCACCCGGTTAAATAGTGACCAAACCTGTCCCCATTCTTACAACGAAAATAGTTTTTTCGTGGTGCGCCTCGAATTATCCCAGCCCAACGAGTGTTTTGGCGTGCTGGCGAACTCCCTGATAGTGCGAAGCAGCCGAAAAAAAGGGACAAATTCATTCGCGTTGGACCGTATTCAAAACGCCAGCCTGGCATTGCCCTATTACTGAGAATCTGATAAGCTTTTTAAATGAGCGAGATTGCTGAATTGCCGGCTACCGAATTAGGCTCGATGATTGTGCGCACGCCAGGGATCCTTGGGGGCAAACCACATATCCGTGGCCATCGCGTCGGTGTGCATCGTATTGCTGGTTGGTGGAAACTCGGACTAAGCGTCGAACAAATTTCAGAGGAGCTTCCAACACTCAACTCTGCTGAAATTTTTGCCGGGCTCGCATTCTATCACCTGAATAAAGCCGAGATCGACGGCTACCTCGAGGAAGAGCGCAGCGTCGCTCGCGAGTTGCAGCGCCAGCAGTCCATTTCGTGAGCGCGATTCGTCTTCATTGTGACGAAGACTCCCAAAGTCGTGCACTTATCGCAGCACTCCGAACGCGTGGGCTTGAAGTGACGAGCACTGCGGAAACGGGCCTTTTGGGAAGCACGGATGAAGAACAACTCGCCTGGGCTGCTAGAGAGGGCCGCGTTGTCTTCACTCACAACATCGACGACTTTTGCAGGTTGCATCGCAAATTCCTCAAGGAAGGCAAGTCTCATGCGGGGATCATCGTCGCTGAGCAGAGCTTGTCGATTGGAACGCGTTTGCGCGGACTACTACGGTTGGCGCAATCGTTTACGGCTGAGGAAATGAGAAATCGCTTAGAGTTTTTTCAAACGTGAGCTGCACGTCAGCATACCTGGCAATTAGGCTTTGCTTTCGGCACATTTATAGCTCAGCAAGCGTCCGTGACAGGTACTTTCGAGGCTGGGCGTGGCAGTTTCTCCACCCAAGCTCCCGGTGATCTTCGCCGCTGGAGATTGGGATGTCTTTTCTTGTGTTTCACCGCTTCAGGCATGAGCGGACTTATCTATGAAGTTGCCTGGGTCCGTTCGTTGGAACTGATTTTTGGGGCCACCACATTTGCCATCGCCACTGTCCTGGCGGCTTTTATGGGCGGCCTTGCTTTTGGCAGTTTTTCCATCGGCCGCATCGCGCATAAATTCCGAGCCAGCCATCCGCTCAAAATCTACGCCGCCATCGAGTTGCTCATCGCCGCCACTGGCGTGGTGATTCCGCTTTGCTTCGGCGCCTTGACGCCACTGTACCAATTTATCTGGCGGGCGACCCATGCCTCATTTTTTACGTTCAGCGTTTTGCGCTTCGGCCTCTCGGCGCTCGTTCTGATCATCCCAACATTTCTGATGGGCGCGACCCTGCCGGTCGTGAGCGCGTACGTGAACCGCATTCCCGCGCTGGGTAAACGGCGCATCGGCCTGCTCTACAGCTTCAATACCGCCGGCGCGGTGCTCGGCTGCCTCGCGGCCGGACTCTGGCTCTTTCCGACGATTGGACTGCAAAAAACGCAATGGGTCGCGATCGCCTTCAACCTGATTGCCGCACTGGGAGGTTTCCTGCTCGCGCGCGAATCCTGGGCCAGCGAGCCTGCGTCCAATAATGCTGAAGCGCCTGCCAGCCAGGCCAGTCCCGCGCCGAAAGCGAACGACGGCCAGGCCAACATCCTTGTCCTCGTCTATGCACTGTCCGGCACGATTGCCATGCTTTATGAAGTCGCATGGAGCCGCGTGTTGGTGCTGGTGCTTGGCTCCTCGACCTACGCCTGCACGATCATGCTGGCGACATTTCTCCTCGGGCTGGCGCTGGGCGCAGCCGCCGCCGCGCGCTTTAAACTCCAGCGTCCGCTGCTCGCTGCCGCCGTTTGCCAAATCCTGATCGGCGCAGCCACATTGCTCGGCGTCACACTGGTCGAAGAAATCCCCTGGCTGTACGTGCGCACGACGGAGGCTCTGCAACCGGGCGTGCATGGCCTGCTCGGGCTGCAAATCGCCTTCTCAGCCGCGCTGATGATTTTGCCAACGATCGGCTTGGGCGCGATGTTCCCGATCGCCTTGCAAGGCTTGCGCACGACCGCTGCGAACACGTCGCGCACGATCGGCTGGGCTTACGGCCTGAATACCCTGGGGGCAATTGTCGGGTCGGTGGCCGCGGGTTTTTGGCTCGTGCCGTTCTTCGGCTGCCAAAACACCCTCACCACGGGCATCGCCGCGAATTTCGCGCTTGGATTGATTGCTTTGGCTCTGGCGAAGGGTTTGCCTGTCCCGCGGCTTCGTCCGGCCCTGGCAGCGCTGGTCCTCCTGCTGTGCACGCAGATGTTTGTCTTTCAAAGCCGCTGGGATCCGGCTATTCTCTCGACTGGCGTGTTTCGCTACGCACGCACATTCTTTGGGCTCTCGCGCGAGACGTTCCGAGAGCGGGCCCATTCCATGGCGGGTGAAGTGCTGCAATTCAAGGAAGGGCTGACCTGCACTGTCACGGTCTTGCGCAACCCCGAATGCGTCAGCCTGATGGTGAACGGAAAGCCTGACGCCTCGACGCCGTCCGGCTTGAATCCCGAATCCAACCTCACCGGCCTTGCGGCCCTGCACGATTTACCCACGCAGATACTGCTTGGCGAAGCCCCACTCCTCCTTGCGCCCAAACGCGAGCAAATCCTGGTCGTCGGGCTCGGCAGCGGTGTCACCGTCGGTTCTGTGCTTCAGCACCCCGTCAAGGAAGTCGAATGCGTCGAGCTGGAAAACGCAGTCGTCCAGGGCAGCCGTTTTTTTGAGGATTACAATGGCCGGCCACTCTCCGACCCGCGCGTGAAGCTAATCGTCAATGACGCCCGAAATCACCTCCTGGTCACCGACAAACATTACGACGTGATTATTTCCGAACCGTCGAATCCATGGATTCCCGGCGCGGCGAATCTCTTCACCAAAGATTTTTTCGAGCTGGCGGCGCGCAAACTCTCGACGGAGGGCATCTTCTGCCAATGGATTCAGCTTTACGAACTGCAGGAAGAACATTTTCAAACCATTCTCCGCACCTTCTCGACGGTTTTTCCGGAAGCGCATCTGTTCCGCGTGAAGCAGGACGCCATTCTCATTGGCGCAAAGGGGCCCATTCCTTTGAACCTATCCAGCCTGCAATCCCGCTGGACGGCTTTAGTCCGTGCCGATCTGGCGCGCGTTCACGTGCACAGTATCCAGGAGTGGCTGGCGTGGTATTGGATCGGCAGCGCTGAACTCCACGGCAATATCCTCAATGCTCGGATCAATACTGATGACAACATGCTCATTGAATTTGCGGCCCCATTGCAGGTGCTTGCGAGCCACTCAGCTGGTGTCGAGCGGAACCTCACGGAACTGTTTCCATTGAGCACTGGGGCTTTGGCTCATTTGCAACTTGCTCCGGGCATGGACGCGCACCAATTCTGGAGCGAAACTGCGCGCGCCGCGCTCAACCTCAATGCGCTGCCGCTCGCGACTAATTATGCGGCGGCATCGTGGCGCATTCAGCCCAACCCGAGCGCGGCGGCCGTTCTGGCAGTAGCAGAAATACATTTGAACCATCCAACCGAAGCTCAGCGCATTTTACATGATGCCGCTTTTGGCGCGGCACCCGAAATATTACGCGCTCAAGC
This sequence comes from Verrucomicrobiia bacterium, assembly GCA_036403255.1. GTDB lineage: Bacteria > Verrucomicrobiota > Verrucomicrobiia > Limisphaerales > JAQGOV01 > JAQGOV01. The sequence continues at coordinate 1,110 of DASWRJ010000180.1, read as the reverse complement.
GCAACTCTGCTCGTTACAAACGCGCTGGCGACAGGCCGCTGAATTTGCCGAGCGCCTGCTCGAAACGGAACCGGGCGATGCAACCGGCGAATTTTATTTAGGCCGCGCCCTCTTCCATCTGGGCGATTACAAGGCCAGCGCCGAGGCGTTCGGCAAAATTTCACTTGAGCAAGCGAGTGAAGAAACCGTGCGCGAACTTCCGTTTTTCCTGGGGTCCATTGCGCTCAGCGAAAAGAACTACCGCGAGGCCGCCCGCAACTACCGTCAATTCCTGCGCTATTATCCTGCCCACGTCGAGGGCCGCACGCTGCTTGCGGATGCGCTATACCACGATGGTCAATTCGCCGAAGCCGCCGAGCAATGGCAAACCATTGCGCGCTTTAACAGCAGCAAAGTGAAACACCTCCTCGACCAGGCAATCGCTGAGTCACAAAGCGGTCACAAAGATGAAGCTGTTCGCCTGCTCAGCGAGGCACATAAGACTGACGGTAGTAACATTGAAGTGGTGCTCCTGCTCGCGCGGGAAAAACAAAATGCCAGTGACAATTCCGGCGCGATTGCGCTGCTGGAAGATTATCTGGCCCAGCATCCGAATCGCCCTGACGCGGTGGGTTACCTGAGCCAATTCCTTAAGGACGAAAAAAAGATACCCGAAGCGCGGGTGCAATCCGCCCGGTATCGCGCACTGACAGGGCATGACTGGGAAGAGATAAGGTAAAGCTCGGGAAGCCCGTTTTACCTTTATACAAACTTGGCCCCCTTCGGTGTCTATCCAGCAAGATGAATTACAACGCAATCAGGTTGGGGGCCATCATTCTGCTCGTCGTCATGGTCGCATTTGGCGTCATCTCAAGGAGAGGCACCAAGCCCGCGCCACCGGTCAAATCCGAGCCGACCATTGTGATGGATGTGCCGGCAGCGAAACTGACTCCAACCAATGCCCCGCCTCAGGCCAAGTGACCGCCGGCAGGCTCTAGTTCTTCTTCCTGGATTTGCTTCTTTTTGGCCGCGGCTGCCGCTCCACCGGTGCCTTCAAATACCAGGTATAAGGTTGGCAGCACGATTAACGTCAGGAATGTGGCCGAGATCAATCCGCCAATAATCACCACG
>DASWRJ010000179.1:0-3766 GCA_036403255.1 Verrucomicrobiia bacterium | reverse complement strand
CCAAAATATAAAGCTCTCCATCCGCATCCTCGCCGAAGCTCGCAATATTTGGCAATGGCAAGAGACCCCGCGGTTGCTTCAATAGGACCCCGCTTTCCACCACTTTTCCCTGCTCGCGTCGAATCGCAAATATTGTCCCGGTCGTAAAATCCGCGCACAAATACAACCCGCGCAACGCCGGCAGCTTCTTGCCGCGATACACAAAACCACCGGTCATGCTGTTCCCAAGCATGCGACCGTATTCAAACACCGGCTCGATCAGCTCGACTTGCGCAGGCGGCGCATTTGTGTCAAAAGCATGGAACCCCTCCCGAATGCGCCAACCGTAGTTGCCCCCCTTCACGATTACATCCACTTCCTCCCATTTATTTTGCCCCACATCGCCTGCCCAGAGTTCGCCCGTCTCCCGATCGAAACTCATCCGCCATGGATTGCGCAAACCATACGCCCAAATTTCCTCGCGCACTCCGCCTCCCTTTCCGGCAAATGGATTGTCCTTCGGTATCCCGTATGCCAAGTCACCCGTGCGCCCATCCACATCTATCCGAATCACCTTCCCCAAAATCGTCTTCAGGCTCTGTCCATTATTATGCGGGTCGTTGCCGCTGCCGCCGTCTCCCAGCCCGAGATACAGCATGCCGTCCGGGCCAAAAAGCAGCGACCCGCCGTTATGATTCGGATACGCCTTCGCGGGATCCGTATCGTATGGTTTGGGCGACTCGAGCAAAATGCGCTCCGTCTTCAAATCCCCGCGCCGCGGATATTCGGAAGTTACAGTCATCTCGCTCAGCACATTTCGCTTCGGGTTCTGCTGCGTATAATATATGTAGAATTTCCCGTTCTCGCGGAACTTCGGGTGAAACGCCAGGCCGAGCAACCCCTCTTCATTGCTTGCATACGGTTTCCGGTCAGTGATATCCAGAAACACCTGCACCATATTGGAATCTTCCTCGCGCTTCGGCGGCAAAATCAAAATCCGACCCGGCTGCTCCACCACGAAAATGCTATGCACCGGGCCTGGTTCGCTGCACAGCCACACCGGCCGATTCAACGTCCGGTTCGGATACGCCAACTGCATCGTCACTTTCGGAAAATGGTTTGTCTCGTCGCCGAAACAAACAAGCGCCACGCAAACACTCGCTGCCACAAGCAAGCTCATCCGCGCGCGCTTTAACATTTTGAAAGACATGCGCTTAGCATTAAAAAATTCCGCTCGCGAGTCAAACCAACCCGCTGCCAAATCGCGCCGTTTTTCCCTGCGCCAAATTGCCTCCGTTCCAATCGCTCGGCTAATTATTAGATGATTCAGCCGCACATCCTCGCTCCGTCCTCTCAGCTACGCTAACCAAGATTAGGTTTGTTGTGGGCAAGATGCGGTGAGCCGGACCCCAGCTATGAATGTTACAAACAGACCGTGAAAAGTGTTTCCCGCATCAAAACTCGGTCGAGCTGGAAGCTTGGCTGCATCCTTCTGGTCAGCCTCGCCGCCTCAGCCGCCTTTGCTTCTGAGAAAACGCCCGCAGCGCCTGCTGAGCCATGGGTCGTTCCACCACGCGCAGCCCGGAAAGAAAACCCCGTCCCGAGCAATACTGCCACCTTAGCCGAAGGAAAAGAGTTCTTCATCGCCGGCTGCTTGCCCTGCCACGGACCTGCCGGCAAGGGTGACGGCCCGGCTTCGGCCACTTTGGAGCGCGATGGCAAACCGATTAAGCCCGGCAATCTTTCCGACCCGAAGCTCTGGGAGCAACCCGACGGCGCCATTTTCTGGAAACTCAGCGAAGGCAAGACGCCCATGCCTTCCTTTGCCGAAGCTTTCACTGAGGAGCAACGCTGGAAAATCGTTAACTACGTCCGCACGCTTTCCCCTAAACCGCAGAAATAACGCAAAAGACACTCACGAAGGAGCACACAAATGAAACTCGCCAAATATATCGTTGGATTCTGCGGTCTCGCTGCCGTAGCCAGCCTGCCGCTCGCTCGAGCCCAGGATGCTAATAAAGACGCGGTCACCATTCCCAGGGAGCAATACCAAAAAATGCTTAAGGTCATTGAAGACCACGACAAGCTCGTCCAGCAAATCAAGGACTTGCAAAGCTTCAAATCTAAAATGGAGCAGGCCCAGAAACCTCCCGCTGCTCAGCAGGCCGAGACAGACCAGGCGCTGGACGATTTGGAGAAACAATCCAAATCCCTGAAACAGATGATCCGGGAGACCTTGCCCGGTTCCAACAAAATGCTCCTCACCGGCTACGGCTCCGCCGGCTTCATCAGCCAGGATCACGGCGGCGCGCGCCAATTCTCGGCCACGTTCAATCCCATCTTCCTCTGGAAACTCAGCGATCGGCTCCTTTTTGAAGGCGAGTTCGAGGCCGAACTCGAGGGGCACGACACCACCATCGCTCTCGAGATGGCCCAGCTCTCTTATTTGCTGAATGACTACATGACCATTGGCGCGGGCAAATTTCTGAACCCCATGAATTACTTCGTCGAACGCCAGCACATGGGTTGGGTCAATAAGCTCCCCGATAAACCATTGGCTGTGTACGATGGGCTCCTCTCCGAGTCGGATGTCGGCGTCCAAATTCGCGGCGCTGTGCCGGTCGGTTCCACCAAATTCGGCTACGCCTTCTTTGCCGCGAATGCTCCCGAATTGCGCTTCGATCCGAATTCCGCCGCCGCGACAGACTTCGGCACGCTCGAATTTAATAATTTCGATAACGTCGGCCGCCATATCGCGGTTGGTGGCCGCGTTGGCTTCTACCCGATTCCTGAACTCGAAATCGGCTATGGCTTTCAAGTTTCCAGTGTCAAGCCGCCGGGCAGCCTCGGCAGTGTCAATGCCTTCCTCCAGTCTGCCGACCTCAGCTACGTCCGCGACTCTGCGCGGCTGCAAGGCATCATCAACCTCAGGGCCCAATGGGTTTGGTCCCACGTCGATAAATTCATCTACGATCCCGCGGGCGCAGCCGGCGGTCCCTACCAGTTTAACAACAATCGAAATGGCGGCTACGCCCAGATTGCCTATCGACCGTCGCATCTCGATAACCCGTTCATCAAAAACCTCGAACCAGTCTTTCGCTATGATATGTTGAAACAGGCGCGCACGCTTACGGGCGCAGACGAGAAACGCTACACTGTCGGTCTCAACTATTGGCTCGGCCCCAGCACCGTTGTCAAAGCGGCCTATGAATTCGATCGTCAAAGCGGACCCAACGCGGATCGGCACAATGCCGTTCTCCTGCAGTTCGTAACTGGATTCTAAAAACCTCCAACCGAAAAAATTTATGCAATCCAAATCCCTTCTCTCGCTTGCCAGTGGCCTCCTGCTCCTGGCCGTTGTCGGCTGCTCGACTCCAGCGGCTAAAAATGCTGGTGGCACCGCCACCGCGGCTCAGCCAGACGGCAAAAAAACTGCCGCGCTCGCCTCGCATAGTGGCGCTACCCTCTGGGCCCAGGCCTGCGCCCATTGCCACAACATCCGTTCGCCGGATTCCTACAGCAATACCCAGTGGGATGTCATCCTCCTGCACATGCGCGTGCGTGCAAACTTGACCCCTGAAGAGCACCGTCAAATCCTGGCCTTCCTCAAATCAGCGCATTAATCGTTTTGACATCGCAACGAGTTTGTCCGCTCTATTGCTTCAGGCGGAAAATGTTTGTCTTATTCCAGCATGAAACATGAACTAAAAGCAAACGTTGTACATAGCGCCGACGTGTCAGTTCCCAGCTGGAGGAATTACGCCTAGAGCAGCCGCCGAAGATACAG
>DASWRJ010000178.1:0-6781 GCA_036403255.1 Verrucomicrobiia bacterium | reverse complement strand
CGGTACCGCGTGCGCGTGGCAGCGGCAAAGCATTTGGCTTTTCAGAAATCTCTGGCGCGGTCTCCAACACATCCACCACCGAATCGACGCTCGCTTTGAGGCCCTGTAGTCCTGTGTGGACATTCGCAAAGATTTTGATTTGCGCCTGGAGTGAGCTGAGATAGGCCAGAAAGATCAAAATACTGCCGACGCTTAGCCGCCCGTCCAGCACATGATGGGCACTAAGCCAGAGAATGATCCCGGTACCCAGCACCGTTGCAAAGCCCGAGGCGAGATTATTCAGGCTGCCAATAAAGAGACTGCGTTGCTGGGCTTGAATGGCGGCCTCGGCAAACTTTTGAAAACGCAGCGACTCGCGCTCTTCCTGAGCGAAGGTTTGCACCACGGGAATGCCGGTGAGTGTCTGCTGAATGTGGCTTTGAATTCTGACCTCGAGGTCGCGTTTGAGTTTGGCCGCTGCCTGTAGCGGTTTGGTCACTAGAAAGGAAGCGCCCACCATCACCGGGGCTAGCCCGAGCGCGACCAGCGTGAGCGGGACATCGAGCCGGGCCATGAGGTAAATCATCGCGCCGATCGTCAGCAGCGCATGCGCGGGCGAAAAAAACAAGGTGTCCAGCACCTGGTAAACGCTCCATGAGTCGCGGGTGATTTGGTTCATCACATTGCCCACGGAATTGCGACTGTGGAAAAGCAGTGAGCGCCGTTGCAGCCGCGCAAAGAGGTCCTCGGCCAATGTATAAACCATGCGTCGCCCTGCCAGAGTCCAGTTCCAGGCCAGGGCCATATCCAGGATGCTGCCGAGCGCGTAGAGAATCAGCCCGGCGAAAACGATGGAGGCCAGCAATTGGAATGGTTGGGGCGTGGCAAACCAGGCATTGGCCCATTTGTTTAAGGGTATGGGGAGCTGTTTTTGCCCGAGCACGCTGTCAGCCAGGAGCTTGAGCGGCCAGGGCTGCAACGCGGTCACTGCGGAGCCGAGAATCGTCAGAAGGAAGATGAGAACGAAGCGGCCGCGCTGGCGGCGGGCGTAGCTCAGCAGTGTTCCATATTTACCCATGCTTCGCCCGCTGTTCTAACAGAGGGCGGCAGGTAGAACAATGGCAAGTGCCAAGTTCACATCAATTCGTCTGCACGCTTGAACTGGCTGGGAGGTCTCAATCCTCGAAATACCAGAGACCGGTGAACTCTTTAGCAGCCTGGACGAGGTTCTTGCAACTGCCATGCCAGCCGGATAAGCTCGCCGTTGTGAGAGATGTGCAAATCCGCAGGCTCAAAAGAGCGCCAATGACCAATTTCTAACTCCGCATCGCATGCTCAAACATCAACTTACTCATCCGCGCCTCAATGAAATACTCGGCCGCGCCGGGCATCACGCGAAGGTCCTGATCGCGGATGGAAATTATCCGGCCTCGACGCGGAAAGGGCCGTACGCTGAAATCGTATCGATGAATCTCTCGCCGGGTGTGATTACGTGCGCTCAGGCATTGCGGGCGATTCTTTCGGCGGTGGTGGTCGATGAAATCAATATCATGGGGATACCATCAGATGATCCATATGCGAAGCATGGGGAGCCGCCAGTCTGGAGTGAATATCGCAATGTGCTGAAACAAATGCGTCTGAAGATCAAACTTGAGCCGATCATGAAATGGGATTTCTACAAGGCGGTCGAGTCAGTCGATCACGTTCTGACGGTGCAAACCGCCGAGCAGGCGCTCTGGGCCAATGTGCTGCTCACGATCGGTTGCCGCACGAAATAATTTATGCAGACTCGACCTCTTGGAAAAACCGGTTTGCACGTGCCGATCCTGAGCTTCGGCGCATCATCGCTCGGCCAGGAATTTCGCCACGTCAGTGTGGATGAGGCGCTGAAGTCCGTGCGCGTCGCGCTCGATTGCGGGCTCAATTTCATCGATACCTCGCCGTTTTACGGCCGCGGGATGAGTGAGGTGCTGCTGGGCATCGCCCTGCGCGATGTGCCGCGCGAAAGCTACACGATCTGCACGAAACTCGGCCGCTACGATTTGCAGCATTTTGATTTCAGCGCCCGCCGCGTGGCCGAGAGTGTGGATGTGAGCTTGCACCGGCTCGGCACGGGCCACATTGATATCATGCTTTGCCACGACATTGAGTTTGTCGAGATGCAGCAAATTGTGGACGAGACGATTCCCGCGCTTCGCAAAGCGCAGCAGGCGGGGAAAGTGCGCTTCATTGGCTTCAGCGGTTATCCGCAGAAAATTTTCAAATTTATCTGCGAGCAAACAAAGGTGGATTGCGTGCTGAGCTACAATCAATACACCCTGCAAAACACGCGTTTTGCGGATGAGACGGTTCCATATCTTAAAAGCGCGGGCATCGGCGTGATGAACGCCGGGCCTTTCAGCGCGCGTTTGCTCACGAATGCGCCGCTGCCGAAATGGTTGAAAGAACCGGAGAACGTCAAAGCGGCCGCGCGCCAGGCAGCGGAGCTGTGCGCCAAGCGCGGATCGGACATCGCGAAGATTGCGCTGCAGTTCTCGTGCGCGAATCCGGACATAGCCACTACCATCGCCGGCTCCGCTAATCCGGAAAATATTCGCAAATGGGCTGAGTGGATTAGCGAGCCGATCGATAAAGCGTTGCTCAGTGAAGTGCTCGAGATTTTCAAGCCGGTGAAGAACATTGGCCATCTCGAAGGTCTGGCCAAAAACAATTAAATGAAAGCCATTCAACTCGAAAAGCCGCAGCAATTTCGGATGATCGATATTCCCGAGCCTCAGCAGCCTGGGCCTGGCGAGGCGCTCGTGCGTGTGCATCGCATCGGCATTTGTGGCACTGACATTTCCGGTTACCTCGGCAAAATGCCTTTCTTTTCCTATCCGCGAATCCCCGGACACGAGCTTGGGGTCGAGGTCGTCGCGGTTGGTCCTGATGTAAGCAATGTGAAGCCTGGCGAGCGCTGTTCGGTCGAGCCGTATATGAATTGCCAGCAATGCTATTCCTGCAAAAAAGGAAACGGCAACTGCTGCGAGAATCTAAAAGTTATCGGTGTGATGATGGATGGCGGCATGACCGAGCAAATTCTGCTGCCTGCGCGCAAGTTGCACCCGGCCAATAAATTGACGGTCGAGCAATGCGCGCTGGTGGAGACGCTCGCCATAGGTTGCCATGCGGTGAACCGCGGAAATCCGCAGCCCGGCGAAACGGTGCTCGTGATTGGAGCGGGGCCAATTGGCTTGAGCGTGATTGAATTTGCCAAGCTCTCCGGCGCGCGAACCATTGTAATGGATCTCAATGAACAGCGGCTTGGGTTTGTGCGGGACAAAATGGGCATTAAAGAAACGATCGTTTCCAAAGGCGACGGTTCAGAACTCGAAACCCTCAAGCAAATTACAAATGGCACACTGGCGCAGGTAGTCATCGACGCCACGGGCAACAATAAATCGATGAGCAGCGCGCTAAACCATGTGGGGTTTACAGGGCGGCTGGTATTTGTCGGCATTACCACGCAGGAAATCAGCTTTGTTCATCCGCTCATGCATCGACGCGAGATGACTTTGCTCGCCAGTCGCAATGCGCATCCCGCCGATTTCACGCGGATTATCAAGCTTATCGAGAATGGCCAAATAAATACCCAACCTTGGATTACGCACCACTCCGGGTTCGATGAAATGATCAGCCAATTTCCAAATTGGATTAAGCCCGATTCTGGTGTGATCAAGGCCATTGTGCGCGTGGAATAAGTTTTTGTCTTTCTTTGCGCATGATCGATTCGCACCAGCACTTCTGGAGATACGACGAAGCGCAGTATCCGTGGATTCCCAAAGGCTCGGCGTTGCACCGCGATGGGTTGCCGCAGGATTGGCAAGCTGCGGCCGGGCCGATTGGTTTTGAAAGCTCGATCGCGGTGCAGGCGCGCCAGTCACTCGAGGAATCACGCTGGCTTCTTGAATTGGCCGATGTTCATGAATCGATAATCGGTGTGGTTGGCTGGGTCGATCTGCGGTCGGAACGCGTTGCTGAGCAGCTTGCAAAATTCGCGCAGCATCCGAAATTCGTGGGTGTTCGTCACGTGGTGCAGGATGAACCGGATGAGCAATTCCTGGTTCGGCCTGAATTCGTCCGCGGCATAGCTGCCTTACAGGAATTCAACCTTGCCTACGACCTTCTGATATTTCCCAAACAGTTGCCGGCGGCGATCGAGCTTGTGCGCAAATTTCCTGAGCAGCGTTTCGTTCTCGATCACATTGCGAAGCCATTAGTTAAGAGCGGCATCATCTCACCCTGGCGCGAGCAGATTCGGGAATTAGCCCAGTCGCCAAATGTCTGGTGCAAAGTTTCCGGCCTGATTACCGAGGCGGACCAACACGCCTGGAAACCCGAGGAGTTTTGGCCCTACCTTGATATAGTGTTCGAGAGCTTTGGGGTTGCTCGTCTCATGTTCGGCTCCGATTGGCCGGTCTGCCTTTTGGCGGGAAGCTTCGAAAAGGTGCACGGGTTGGTGAGAGGATATATGGGGAGCAAGTGTGGCGATGAGCAGGACAAGGTTTTTGCAGAGAATGCGATGCGGTTTTATGTAATCAGATAATCATTGGAAGAGGATGATTTCCTGAGAGCGACCGGTGAATCTCTAACCTTGCAATCGGCCCCAATTTTGCTACTGTTAGGTCGTGACTTTTTCCTCTGCTTTTTAGGTTGAGCGATTTGCATTTTGTCGTATGCAAACTTTCAGAAATTCTCGCCCGGCTCTCTGTGGATTGCTCCTCATCCTTTTCCTGTGCAGCGCCCGTGTGCTGCTGGCGCAGCCCGGCTCAATTGATGGTTCCTTCACTCCGCAACTTAATGCCGGCGCGCAAATCTATGTCGTTGCCATCCAGCCTGACGGGCAGATTCTGGTCGGCGGCCAATTTGATTCCATCGGCAACGTGCCGATTGCCAATGTCGCTCGGCTCAATCCGGACGGATCGCTGGACGGCACGTTTAACCCGAGCTACGCCGCGGACCAGGGCTTCGTCACCGCGCTTGTTATGCAGAGCGATGGCAAAATCCTTGTCGGCGGCTCGTTCTATTCGAGCTACGGATTGGGTCCGAACAATCTGGTGCGCCTGAACCCGGACGGCTCAGTGGATAACAATTTTGATTACGGGCTTTATCTTGACGGCCCGGTGAATGCGATCGCGGTGCAGACAGATGGCGGCATCGTGCTGGCCGGAGGCTTTGCCATTGTGGATGGCTACTTGCGGCGCAGCGTAGCTCGATTGCACGGGGACGGCACACTCGACTATGGGTTTGATGCGTGCGTGGCCTCGAGTGCGGGTGACGGCGGCACAGCCGTGGCGCTGCAACCAGACAATAGAATTCTCGCGACTGGCAATTTTACCTTTACCGGAAATCGCGTGCGCAATGGGATTGCGCGATTAGAGATTTGCGGCGATCTGGATGCGTCATATGCGCCGCAACCGGGTGTGAACGTTGGAGGAGTGGCCTATGCATTTTCGCTGCTCCCGAATGCAAACCTGGTGTTAGGCGGCAGCTTTCAGAATTATTATGCGGAATACATGCCGGGCGTATCCTTGCTCGATACGAATGGAGTGCCCGACACGACTTTTAATCCTGGCATCGGCATTGAACAGGGTTCTGCAATTTATGTGATCACCCGTCAGGCCGATGGGAAACTTCTGCTCGGCGGTAACTTTACGGCCTTCGACGGTTCTTCCAAACCGGGCATAACGCGCCTGTTAGCCAATGGACGTCCAGATGGCTCATTCAACGCGGGCACTGGCGCGAATAACTCGATTAGCGCGATTGCCGTGCAAGCGAATAAGCGCATTCTTGTCGCCGGGAAATTCTCGACCTTTGCCGGTCAAACGAAGAATGGACTTGTTCGGCTCATGGGAGAGCCGCCGCCGCCGGGACTTGACCCGCCACTGCTGGTTGGCGGAGGCTGGACAATAACTCTGCATGGACAAAGCCAGAGTCATTACTCAATTGAGACATCCTCGAACTTATCGGATTGGCTGCCGTGGACAAACTTCACCAGTACGGCCAGCAGCACTACGTTTTCGGACACCACCGCTACTTCCGCGCGGCGCCGTTTCTACCGCGCAGCGCTCCTTCCGTGACGGCGGCCGAACATATGGAACCGTGCAGAGGTTAAACGTCAGGCGCGTAAAATGCTGGTGCCTAGCGGTGTGGCCGCTAAACTCGGTCCAGCTTCGAGCATGAATCGCTTCTTGTTTTTATTTCTTTGGGTATTCGTCACCGCTGGGCTGGCCGCATCGCCTGTGAAGCCGGACGAGCGCGTCCTGCTCTTTCCCACCATCGGCTGGCAAACTGATTTGGGCTGGGAACTCGATGTTCACGGCCTTGTCTTCGAATCGCATGCGCACGCAATTCTAACTCCGCTTCTGAGAAAAGCATTCGGCTTGCAGTCGGAAGAACTGGATGCGTCCGGGAAAGCTCTCTTTGCCGAGCGCGCTAATTATTTTATGGTTGATAACGAGCGCCATAAGCGCGTCTCGATCCAGATCGGTTCCAAAAAAGAAACTCTGTCACCAACGGGTGCAAACGGCCATTTCCACGCCCATTTTGCCTTTAGCGCGGCTGAATGGCTTCAGGCGGGCTTGCCTGCACTTCTCACAAATGGCCTCGTGGAAATCGAGACTGTCTCGGCTAATCCGCTCGTTCATCCCATTCGTGGCGATATTTACTTTGTGGAAAAGCAGGGTCTCTCGGTCATCTCTGATATAGATGATACTATCAAAGTCACCGATGTCACCGATCAGCACGCGATGTTGTGCAATAC
>DASWRJ010000177.1:0-4374 GCA_036403255.1 Verrucomicrobiia bacterium | reverse complement strand
CAGCTGCAGGAAAGTGATAGGCGCTGGCGAGCATTATTTGACTCCTTTCCTTTGCCTTCGTATTGGTGGCGCAAAAAGGGCGAGGACATCGTGCTCGAGGATTTCAACCGGGCTGCGCTGGCAGCTACCGACGGGGCTATTCAAAAACTAATAGGCCAAACTGCACAGCAGATTTACTTCGATTCTCCAGAAATCGAGCAAAAGATTCGTTGCTGCCTGAATGAGCGTCGCTGTCTTCAAGAAATAATGCACTACCGGCTGCGCTCCACCGGATTAGAACGCGATCTGAACGTCACTTTTGTTTATCTGCCCGACGACTCAGTCATTGTTCATGCTGAAGACATCAGCGCACGCGTTCAGGCGGAAATAGCGCTGCGCGCAACCGAGGAGCGTTTCTCAAAAGCATTTCACGCCAATCCCGCTGCCATCGTTATCAGCCATGCCGAGACAGGCGAAATCATTGATGCGAACGATGCCTTTTTTCAGTTCTATGGATTTGAACGTCAGGAGGTAATCGGGAAGAATTCCAGTGATCTTGGCATCTGGCCCGAACCCGGCGAGAGAGCACGCCTGATTCGGCAACTTGAGGCGGAGGGCAAATTGCGCAACGCCGAGGCGCAAATTCTGACGCGCCGGGGTGAACTCCGTTACGTCAGCATCTCCACCGATTATTTGGAGCTTTCCCGGCGAAAAGTAATTTTGTCAATCCTGGTAGACATTACGGAGCGCAAGCGCACCGACGAGCAGCTTCGCTACAATGAAGAACTCAACCGACGCATTATTGAGGGTGTTTCAGGGGGAGTGGTGCTGGTCACACTTGATGGCGCGATCCGTGACGCGAACGCCGAAGGCCAGCGCTTATTGGGCCTGACCTACGACAAGCTAACGCGCACTTACGTTTCTGACTTTGCCGGCAAAACCATTTTCGAAGATGGTTCTCCGTGCGAGGTTAAGGATTATCCGGTATCAAAGTGTCTCGCCACACAACAGCCGCAGCCGCGCACGATTATTGGGGTGTTAAAGCCCGATGGTGATTGGATTTGGGGAATCTTTACTGCCATCCCAGTATTTGATCAAATCACGCGGGACTTTTACGGTGCGGTCGTGACGTTCGTGGATATTACGGCGCGTAAAAAAGTGGAAGAGGCACTGCGCGAAAGCGAAACCCGATATCGGACGCTGGCTGAGAGCACCGGGGTTGGGATATGGCAAGTAAAGCGGGCAGGAGAAACGATTTACGCCAATCAAGCCATGTGCGAGATGCTCGGAATTAAAGACCAAAGCGAATTGGCCTCGCGCGATTTCCGCGATTTCATTGCGCCCGATAATCTTGCCGCGCTCGAAAAGGAGCATAAGAAACGTTTCCAGGGCATCGCGTCCAGTTACGAGTTGGTCTTGTTGCGCACCGACGGTGAACTGAGGCACGTTTTGGTTTCTGGCGCGCCGCTTTTTGGTCCAGATCGCCACTTGCAAAGTTTGCTCGGCACTTTTGTTAACATTAGCGAGCTCAAACGAGCGGAAGCCGCTTTGCGCGAGAGCCAGGAAGCATTGAATATATCAGCCCAGCGACTGCGCGCCCTATCACGAAGGCTGCTCGATGCACAGGAGACGGAGAGGCGCCATATTGCGCGCGAACTTCACGACGAAATCGGGCAGGTAATAACCGCTATCAAACTCAATTTACACGCCTGCCAAACATCGGCCAATGAACCTGGCCTCGAGAAGCGCCTATCCGAAAGCATTGGGCTGGTCGAGCGGCTCCTCGAACAGGTCCGCAGTTTGTCGCTGGACCTTTGTCCGCCCCAGTTGGACTTCCTCGGTTTAAGTTGCGCGTTGCGTTCCTACGTCACCGAGCAGGCGCAACGGGCCGGTTTGGAGGCCAAGGTTTTTGTTGAAGAAACCATGACCCGCATGGATCCGGCCGTGGAAATTGCCTGTTTCCGAGTGGCGCAGGAAGCAGTGACGAACGTGTTGCGCCACGCTAAGGCCCGGCATCTCACGGTCAACTTGCTCCAGGATGTCGAAGCGTTGCATTTATATGTGCGGGACGATGGGATTGGGTTCGATGTTCAAGCGGAACGTTTGCAGGCTATTCACGGCGAAAGTCTGGGGCTACTCGGCATGGAGGAGCGTGTGGCCCTTTTAGGCGGGCAACTCCGGTGCACTTCCGCCCCTGGACAAGGGACGGAGATACATGCCTGGTTTCCGCTTAGAGATTCACGGCCAGATTCGAAATCTGATGCAAAACAGGAGGTGGACCATGATAAAAACTAGAGTTGTTCTTGTGGACGATCACATCCTCGTGCGCGCGGGCATTCGCTCGCTGCTCGAGAAAATGCCGAATATCGAGGTTGCGGGTGAGGCCGACCACGGCCGTGATGCCATAAGCTTAATCAAAACCACGCAGCCCGACGTCGTGCTCATGGACATTGCTATGAAAGGCCTTAATGGGCTTGAAACATCCCTGCGCATCGCCAAAGAGAGTCCTAAAACAAAAATCCTCATTCTTACCATGCTCGCCAATGAAGACTTTGTCGCCCAGGCACTTCGGAACGGGGCACGCGGTTATCTCCTGAAAGATGCTGCCACTTCCGAATTGGAGCAGGCCATCTCCGCTGTCTCTGAGGGCAAAACTTACCTCAGTTCGAGCATCGCGCGCCTGGTGGAGAAACGGAAAATGGTCCTCGACAATTCCCATCAAAGTCCGCTGGAGCAGCTAACTCCGCGCCAGCGCGAAATCCTGCAACTGATCGCGGAAGGCAAAAGCACCAAGGAAATTGCCCATGTCCTGAATGTCAGCGCGAAAACCGTCGAAACGCACCGAGCGCTTTTGATGGATAGGCTCGGTATTCGGGATGTGCCCGGGCTCGTTCGCTACGCCATTCGCATTGGATTGGTGCAGCCTGAGCCATAAGAGTGTCAATTATGCAGTTCAGGAATTTCCTGAATAGTGCCTGTCGTCCATTAAGTGCATTCTGGTCACATCCGGGATATATGGCTCCTGAGTTGCCATGGTGAGGAAGTATTCCCGTCGATCTTTGAATCGCTGCATAATGGCAGCAATGTGATTTTGTTTTGATTCGGGTAGCAGATCGTTTCTTCAGCGGGGTCCCCCAACCCCCACCTCCTTGGCGTCTGTTGCCCGAATCTTTTTTTACCAATCTGAAAATCGCTGACGCCTTGCGAAATAAGGATCAATCCGCGCCAAAATAAAGTAGGCCCAATTCTCGCGCAGCTTGCCCCAAAAATTTCGTGATTTGTTCCATGTCGCCGGATCAATGCGCCGGCAGAGAGCTAAATCTTTTTCGAAAATGTCCCTCGCCTCCACCGCCAGTTCGGGCTCAGAGAGCCGCACGAGGAGTTCATAATTTATGCCGAGGCTGCGCACATCCATATTCGCGGACCCGGCATAGACAATGTTATCGATGATGAACAACTTCGAGTGCAGCACCTGCGGCTGATATTCATAAATCTCAACCCCGGCCCGCAAAAAACTTCGATAGAGCCGCCGGCTGGCAAGCTGTGTCAGAAACACATCTGTCTTCCCGGCCAGGATCAACTGCACTTTTCCGCCACGTTTGCTCACCCTCTGCAATGCTTTGCGCAAACGCCATGTTGGCAGAAAATAGGCGCAAATAATCTTTACCGAGCGCGCGGTTTTTAAATCGGCATTGAGCGAACGCTTCAGAGCGCCGCGCCGCCAGCCCGGCTCGCCCAGCACCAATTTCCAATTGCGTCCCACACTTATCTTTTCCGGGCCGCGACGCATGCGCAACGCCTTTGGCCGGGTCGGCGCGCACGTGAATAGGTCATCGAAACTTTGTGCTAATTCCTCGGAGAGAGGACCGTGTATCTCCAGCCCGAGATCGCGCCACCCTTTGGTCACGCCATCCCCGCGATACTCATCAGCGAGGTTAAACCCGCCGATGAATGAAATTTTCGCATCGCAGACCAACACCTTGCGATGGTCCCGATAACTCCAACGATTCAAAGCGAGCGGGTTAAACCAGGTGAATTGGCCGCCTGCTTTGCGCAGCGAGTCCCAGAATGACTCCGGCAAATTCATCGAGCCCAAAGCGTCCACCATCACCTGCACCCGCACACCGCGTTGCGCGGCAGCTACGAGTGCTTCCCGAAATTGGTCAGCGACCTGGCCCACGTGGAAAATATACGTTTCCAATCTGATGGATTCGGTGGCCGCTCCAATGCCCGTAAGCATGGCGTCAATGCCTTCTTCGCCGGTGCGCAACCAGCGGCAGGAACAGGTGGACAATTCCAGATTGTCCGGGGGTTTTGCCAATAACGACATGTAACTTGAAATCTAAGTTACTCCATCTAAAAGAAAAGTCGTAGTTTACCTGAAATCTTGCTAAT
>DASWRJ010000176.1:0-4037 GCA_036403255.1 Verrucomicrobiia bacterium | reverse complement strand
CTGGATTGTCCAACGTGAGCGCCAGTTCCAGCCAGGGTAGCTGTTCCATTGCTGGTAATCTGGTGGTCTGCACACTGGGAACTATTACACGAAGCAATAAAGCCACTGTGACCATCAGCGGCACGCCCAGCTTTGTCGGTTTTGTGACAAACTCGGTCCGCGTCGTCGCCACTCAACCGGCCGATCTGAGCCCGGCCAATAATTCGGCCGCTTTAATCACCCAGGTAAATAATCCCTCCATCATCATCACTGCGGCTGGCGCCACGCTCGTGGCAGAAAGTTTTGTGCCGCATAGTGGTGGCATTGAACCGGGTGAAACTGTCACAGTTAATCTGGCGCTGCGCAATGTGGGCATTTCCAACACCGTCTCCCTCGTTGGCTCGCTCCGGAATAATAGTGGTGGGGTGACGGCTGGCAGCGCGCCTGCAAACTATGGCGCGCTCGTGCCAGGCGGCGTGGCTGTCGCCCGCGCCTTCACCTTCACGGCTTCTGGTGTGAGTGGTGGGTCAGTCACGGCGACTTTGGATTTGGCCGACGGCGCCTTGGGTTTGGGCACTGCCACCTTTACGTTCCCGCTGGGCGGCACCAATCGCTTCTTCAGTTCTGGCGGCATCACCATTGCCGACAATGGCCATGCCAATCCATATCCATCCCAGATTTCTGTCTCGGGCATGACTGGCACCATCAGCAAAGTCACTGTCACGTTGAGCAATCTGGCGCATGCCTATCCGGATGATATCGACGCGCTGCTCGTTAATCCGGCAGGGCAGGCTGTCCTCTTTATGTCTGATGCAGGTGGCAACGTCTCGATCACAAACGTAAACCTGACCTTTGACGACGCTGCGGGCAGTTTCCTTCCTGATGGTTCAGTGATATCGAGCGGCACTTTCAAACCCTCGAACTTCTATGGGCTGGATGGCGATGTTTTCGCCTCTCCAGCTCCGGCTGGCCCTTACGGCACAAATCTCTTTGCCTTCAACGGTTCTGATCCGAATGGCCTCTGGTCTCTCTATATCATGGACGATTCCTTCGGCGACCTCGGCAGCCTGGGCGGTTGGAGCTTGAATATTACGACCGCTGGCCGTATTGCCGTCACCCCTGGCCAATTGCGCCTGGTCAGCATGCAAAATGGCCATTTCCAATTCACTGTCGATGGCGTGCAGGGCGATTCCATTGTGGTGGAAGCCACTACTGACCTGAGCAATCCAAATAGCTGGACTCCCATTGCCACGAATGTGCTCGTGAATGGGAGTTACAATTTCATCGACGTTAATCCAAGCATCCCGCAACGCTTCTATCGCGCCTTTGAGCGATAGGATGTGCCTGGTGCATACTTAATCGCAGATAACCTGCGGTCAACCGTTACGATAAAGGTTTTTCCCCGCTCAGGGTCACGTCGCCCTCCATGATTTTCTGATCGCCCACCGCTGCAGTCACATGCGCTTGAATCAAGTTGCCGAGGCGCCCTGTGATTTGGGCGCCAAGCTGAATGAGTTCATTGGGTCGGGCCGTTCCTAAAATTTTAACTGCTCGCACCGCAGTTAACTTCAGTCCCGGCAATGGCGGAATTTCCGGGTCAGATTGTGCCACTACCCCGGCCAGTTGAGCGCCTGCCTCCACGAGCAGCACTCCTGGAAATAAGGGCTGGCCGGGAAAGTGCCCGCGCAGGAACGGTTCATCCCCACGCACTCGATACTGCGCCATGCCCGATTTGCCGGGCTCCAGGCTCAGAAGCCGATCTACAAAGCGAAATTCCGGGCCATGCGGCAGAAAACTAAGAGCGCGCTCGAGTTGATTAGTCATGCCATTTTGAATGCCTGGATTAAAAATCTACTTCTTGAGCGGTTCGATAATCTTGTAATCGCTCTCGAGCTTTGGGTCGAAAATCCTCTCATCCAATTTGGGATTGAGGATTTGATTGCTGAAGTCGTTGCGCATGGTCGAACCATCTGCGAACTGTAATTCCGTCGAGCGCAATGAAAAGTCCTGCGGACTGAACCCAATTTTAATTTGCGGCATCATCTTTCGGGCCGCCCCTGATTTTGGCTGCAAAGTGATTTCATGCACTCCGTTGGTCTCCGTTTCCGAAACCATCCTGAATTGTGATTCCAGCTCAGTCTGGCTGCGCGGGAATCCCGCTTCGAGCAGGGCCATCATGTCTTTCCAGGGTCCGGATGCCTGGACATTGAGCGGATATTTCTCGACTCGCTTAAAACGGGGATAAATCACTAGCATCTGTTCCGGCTGCCGAATGGCAATCGTTTGCGGCGGGCTGCCCACTTCCCAATGGAATCGGTTTGGCGCGGCAAACCAAACATGTCCCTGCGCCACTAACGGCTGGGCCAGCGTTTTCAGTGCGCGCGTTTGGGTCACATCTGCCGTCCACGTGTGGATATTCTGTTGCGCGTTGAGCCAGGAAGAGAGGGGGGAACCGGCGGCTGCCATCAGTTGGTGTGCGCAGAAGAATGCGGGGATGAGCAGGAATCTAAATTTCATATGTTTTATGGGCCGTTATGTGTGATTCGGCCAGACCGGCACAAAATGATACCATTGGTTTAGATAGAGCCGCAAGGCGGGTTCAAATGCGGACATGATGCGCTGCGTCAAATCACTGCGAGCAGCAGGTTCCCGCAAGCTGCGCCGGTCATAGGAAATCTCCGGCAAGATATGCGCGATATAGCCCCTTGATGTTCGCGGTATATACACCGGCAAGATCACGCAGCCCGAAGCGCGGGCGAATTCTGCTGCTGAAACCGAAGCGTGGAATGGCTGCCCAAAAAGTTGCACGGGAATCGCGGTCTCCCTGGGCGGTCGATCCATGAGCAATGCCACAGCATAATTTGCTTCGAGCTTTCGAATGATTTCAACTGCTCCAAATGGGTTATCGCCCAGCGCGAGAGTTTCGATCCCCCAGCGCTGCCGCGCCGCCTGGCGGATTTCCGTCAAGCGTGCCTGCGGTTCCGGGCCAGTTATAACCTGCAGCTTGACCCCGCGTTGAGTTAAAAGCGGCGCGCCGAATTCCCAATTTCCGAGGTGAATTGTTACGAGCAGGACACCGCGATTCTGTGCCTGCGCTGCTTGGAAGTGCTCCCAGCCCGTGAGGTCCCGAAATAAATTGTAAATCGCCAGTCCACCTTCGTAACGCCAGAGATCGGTCAACTTTAGTGCAAATTGCTGGAACAACTCACGCGTGGTGATTCGGGCGGACTTTGTGTCGCCATGCAGCGCCGGAAGCAGATTTTCATACACAATCCGGCGTCGCGACGGGCAGGCGGCCCAATAAACTTTCGCCACGTGGGTGGCCAGCCGGCCAAACAGGAAGTGTGGCAGATGGCGCGAGAGGAACACGCCAACGCGCCAAAAATCGGCTCGATACAGGCCGGAAGGCTGATTTATGCGTCGATGAGCCGGGATATTGATCGCAGGCGGGTCATGCTCACATGCACTAGCGTCTGCGAGATTACCCGTAATTGCTTTGGCATCGGTTGAATTTTGATCCATCGCTTTAAATACGAGTGGGAAAAATAGGCGAAGCTGTCGCCTCACGCCAGCTTCATGCAAAGGCATTTGGACGAAGGGGCATCGCATCAATGAAAACAGTTGCTAGCCCCGCGCCTTTTCCGCTGTTTAAGCATTGTTTACGGGTAATGCCCTCCAAAATAGCCCAACGAAATCGAAGGGTTAACGGGTTGACATCTTTGAAATATAAACATGGAAATCACTCAACCCCTTTCCTGAATGCCTCAAAATTGGACACTCCCGGCACGACTGAGGCTTATCTAATCTGGAATGGCATATATCTGGCTGCGTATGTGGGAGGCAGCTAGCTCTATGCGACATGCAGTGGTGGAACGCCCAACGACTTAAGTCAAAAAGTCCCAAGACCCGCCTGGCGGTGATCATGAAATTGGCAGATACTCCGTCTGCCGAGGCCATTCCTTTGCTTCTATCTGTTTTAAGTGATAGCGATGTCGAGACTCGTAAGGCAGCCGTGCGCGCCCTTGGAAAAATCCGTTCTCGCGAGGCAGTACTCCCGT
>DASWRJ010000175.1:0-4400 GCA_036403255.1 Verrucomicrobiia bacterium | reverse complement strand
CCGCTGCCTTTATCGCCCAGAATATGGCCCCATCCGCCAATTTTTGCGGTGCGGCCGTCCGGTGTGCGCCCAAAACAGCACGATCCCGTGCCGCTGAGAATCAGCACGCGTGGCCGTGCGCATTCAGCATCGGCTGCCATGAGAGCGGTTTCCAAATCGTTCGTTGCGTAAATGGAAATTGCGGGCCAGACCTTCCTCGCTCCGGCGCGCAAACGTTCTCGATCACTTTCCGAGCGCGCACCTGCCAAGCCGATAGCCACTCCTGAAGGAGCCGGAAAAAGTTTATGAAGTGTGCGGAGAAGCTGGAGCAAATCCCTGTCGTTTAACAATCGCAGGTTTGCCGGGCCGAGTTCGTGGCGTTTGATCAGCCGGCCATTTTCGTCTGCCAATAGCACAACGGTGTGAGTTGCGCCGCCTTCAATACCGAGAAATGACAGGCTGGCTGGTCTCGCTTTATTTAGGCTTTGTCGCACGGGCCTGCGGATTGGACGCACTCACCTGCAACGCATTGGATAAGACGGATCCCAAAAAGTCCGGCTGTGCAATGGCACGAGCCGGAAATACAAATGGAAACTATTTGGCAGGAGCAGCCGCGGTCTTCGTTTTCAATGCGCCCTGGGCAATCTTCACCAACTCGCTAAAGGCTGCATTATCAGTGGCGGCGAGGTCGGCGATGATCTTGCGGTCGAGAGCGCACTTGGCGGCTTTGAGGCCTTCCATGAAGCGGCTGTAAGTGATGCCTGCAGCGCGAGCGGCGGCGTTAATACGAATCTGCCAGAGCGCGCGAAAATTACGCTTTTTGGTTTTGCGATCGCGATATGCATATTGACGGCCGTGATCGACGGCATCGGAAGCATAGCGATAAAGTTTGGACCGGCGGAGACGAAAGCCTTTGGCGGCTTTGATCATGCGCATCCGGCGCTTGCGGGAGGCTGGGGAATTGGTAACTCGCATATCTGCTAATGGTTAAAAGTGAATGGGGCGATTAATGGCTCCAGGGGAGGTTCTGCTTGATGCGATATACGTCGGTCTTGTCAACGACAGCGGAAGTGCCGAGCCTGCGGCGGCGCTTGGACTTTTTCCCTTGCAGCAAGTGGCGCTTGCCGGCATGGGAGCGCATGACTTTGCCAGTGCCCGTGATTTTGAATCGTTTGGCCACTGACTTCTTCGTTTTAATGCCTTTTGGTCGTCGCATAGCTCAATACTAAAAGAGGGCGGAATATAGGGAGCAAAGCGGGCCGATGCAAGTGCTAATTTTGGCGAATTTAATGGAATTTGCGCCGCAATTTGGCAAATTGAAGCTCGATGAGTGCTCAGGCACAGCCCGACAAATTCGCGACCGCAGCCGCCGAAGAGGTTTTGCGCGCCATTTACGGGGATGACTTCCAGGGCTGCGTGGTGCGCCTCGAAGACATTGCCGCCATCATCCAGCGGACCATGGAAGCTCGCGCCGAGCGCGACAAGGAATTGCTCGGGCTTTACGAGAAAGTCGTTGAAGGACTGCACACACTCTCCACTCCACCGGGAACGGCTGTGGAACTTGGCCCAAACGAACTGCGGGACCTCTTAAGCGAGCGTCTGGATACCATTCGCACGCTAACCACGAAGGTGATGCAAACGACTGCCAAATTCCAAAAGGAAACTGAAGGCAATTGAGCGGATTTCGCTGTTCGGGTTTTTGGTTTCGAAGGGGACGAGCAAACGAAGCACCCGAAAATCGAGAATTCCATCGGCAAACGACATTTCGTCCCCTATGCTGGTCTCGACTTATCCATGAAAACTCTACTCAGTCTTCTTCTTCTCGCAAGTGCCTGTGCGCAACCGGCTACAGCCGCCGTTTATAATTTAAAAATCGTCACCGACGCTTCACCAGATTATTCCGACCTGAACAGCCTGGTGCGCAGCGCCACCAGCAAATGGCAGACGCCCGAAGAAAAATGCTGGGCGATGTTTTACTGGAACCATATTGCGCGGCGTCAAACAGCACCAATGATGTTGCACGGCCTGGCGCTCACCGATCCCATCCGGCAATTTAACGATTACGGCTACACAATGTGCAGCACCATCTCGGGCATCAATTGCTCGATTTGGGATGCCATGCAGCTCAAGCCCAAATATTGGGATATCAGCCTGCACACGGTTCCCGAGGTCGAATATGGCGGGCGCTGGCACATGTACGACAACAGCATGTCCGCGCTCTATACTTTGTGTGACGGGAAAACGATTGCAGGAGTGCGGGACATCGGCCAAGCGGGAGCATGCGAGGCGTCACATGGCAAAGTGGAGGCCGGCCACATTGCCAAATACCATTGCCTCTACGCCACCAGCCCGCATGGTTTCCTGAGTGGTGCGGACACAATCCGCAGTGTAGAAGAGGAAGCGCATTGCTTTAACACCAATGGCCTAAAATTTCGCACCTATTTTTATGATTGGGATCGCGGCCATCGATATATTTTAAATTTGCGCGAGAACGAGAGCTACACGCGCTATTTTCACAGCCTCGGAAAATCACCGGACTATTACGTCGCGAATGAGGGCAAAGACCCTGAAAAGGCGAACGAACGCTACCGCATCCGCGGCAACGGCGTCTGGTTATTCAAGCCGAACCTGCCAGCAGACTCGATGAGCCTGACGAACCTGAGCGCGTTGGGCATTGGCAGTTTGGCGCCAGCTACGGCGCAGCAGCCGAGCGAAATCATTTTCAAAATTAACGGGGCAAATGTCATCACAGCCCTAAAGGTTCGCGCAAAACTTTTCCGCAAAAGCGACGCCGACGCAGTCAACATTTCGTTGAGCACGGTCAATGGACTGTCCTGGCAGCAATGCTGGAGCAGTGATGCCGTCGGCGAGCAAACGCTCGAACGGGAATTTGTACCGCAGGTCAACGGCGCTTACGAAGTGCTCGTCAAAATCACGCTGCTTGGACGCGAGCGCGGAATGGACGCGCAATTGCGCCAAATCGAATTTGAAACCAAGACGATGCTGAACAGCAAAACCCAGCCTAAACTCATGCTGGGCAAAAACAGCGTCTATATAGGTGCTGGTGAACAGAGCGATTCAATCGTGCTCTGGCCCGACCTGCGCGGGACAAATTATAAAGCTTATGCAGTCGCAGAAACCAACATCAAAACGAGCAAAAACCATCCCGGCTATATGGGCGTGATGAGCGCCACCAAGGCCAAAGAAGAGGCTTACGTTGTTTTTCGCGCCGATGCGCCACGAGATATTACACGCCTGAATTATGGAGGCCGGCTTTACAACCGCTTTCCTGGTTCTCACATTGATTTTTTCCACTCATTTGATGATGGAAAAACCTGGACCAAGGGCTATACCCTCACAAATACAGCCCAACCGTGGGATGTGATTCATTACGAAACCGTGGAAAATGTCCCATCCGGCACACGCTCCGTGCTTTTCAAATATTCACTGACTAGCCGCGCGGCTGGGCCTGATGCTTGCAGCCTCTACGCCGTGCGGATGGAAGTGAATCATCAACCAATCCAAGGCGAGTCAAAGCCGGTGCAGCTAACCTTCAATTGGAGCGAACGACAGCCGGATTATTCGTTAGTCGAACGCAGTTACACAGAATTGGCGCCCGCACTCCCCCACCGCTTCAACATCAATGTCGGCGGCGCGGATCATCCGGTCGTCAATTGGCTGAAAGTTTCTGCCCTGCCAGAAAATACAAAACCAGGGTATTCGGACGGAAAAGATGCTGGCGGCGAAAAGTTTATGCCGCGCTGGCAATCGATTGGAAAAAATCTGGCACTCGGAAAACCGTACACAGTCTCCGTGCCGTCTGGAAACAATTGGGGCGCAGGTGATCCCGAGGGCAAAAAACTCACGGACGGAGTGGTTGGCCCGCCCTATCCCGGCGCCACAGCACCGGCTTCCGGCTTGCTCTGGAACAAAGGACAGAAGCCCGAAATCACCGTGGACCTGGGCGCTGCCCAATCCTGCGGCGCGTTCCGCATTCAGGTCGGCGCGGGTTGGCCATGGTGGGACGCCATGCGCGGGCAAGTTAAAGACAAGGTGGAAGTGTTGACGTCGGACGATGGCCAAAGCTACAGCAGCCGCGGGTTTTTTGATTTCAACCTGCGCTGGAAAGACCTGCCGGTGAATTTGATGTGGCCCGACGACGAAACATTCACTGGCCAGAATTTCGAGTTACTCCTGCCGCAGCCTGTCTCGGCGCGCTATGTTCGATTCAAAATCACCCCGGAACGGACCATGACCGTAAGCGAGGTGCAGGCACTCGATTTTATTAAATATGAGCCGTTTGATTTGAGAGTCGCGCTGCCGCCAGACTAATCGAATGACCGCTTTGCGCGAGCAAGCTTTTGCTCACGGCTCGCGGATCGCGGCAATTAAATCAGCCAAATCCTGCGGCTGGAAAGCCT
>DASWRJ010000174.1:0-5466 GCA_036403255.1 Verrucomicrobiia bacterium | reverse complement strand
CTTTTGGCCCTTATTACTGTCACGACCCTCTCGAGACCTCCGGTTGGGCCATTGACGGCACCCCGCTGACGCTCAACGACGGGCGGATGTTTTTTATCTGGTCCGGCTGGCCGGGCAAACGCAACGGAAAGCAGAATCTCTATATAGCACCGATGAAGAGCCCCACCGAAATGGCCGGGCCGCGGGTGCTCATAGCCACCCCGGAGCAACCTTGGGAACGAGTCGCCATGCCGATCTGCGAAGGTCCGCAGGTGCTGAAGAACGGCAAAAAAGTTTTCATCGTTTATTCGGCGAGCGGAAGCTGGACGCCCGATTATTGCCTCGGTTTGCTCAGCAATGAGTCGGGCGATGTGCTGAATCCGGCGGCGTGGACGAAGCGGGGCCCGGTGTTTCAGAAAACGGAACACGTCTGGGGCCTCGGACATTGCTCGTTTGTGAAGTCACCCTGCCAGAGGGAGGACTGGATCATTTATCATTCCAAATCGCGCAAGGAGCACGGTTGGGAAGACCGGGATGTCCACGCCAAACGCTTTAGCTGGACGCCGGATGGTTATCCCGATTTCGGCGAGCCAATGCCGCGTGGCTATCAGGCTCCCGCCACCTCGTTGCTCGATGTAGGCCAAACCTCATTTCAGAATGCCGCTCTTTTAGTGGAGCGCTCAGCAACCTCAGAAACGGTCTCTCAGAATTCAACACATGCTTAAGAAAATTTTTCGTCGCGTGCCCGCTTCAGCCATCATTGCGCAAGCTGGATTTTGTATTGCGTTATTGGCCACGGGATGGTTTGGGGCAGGGTGCGCTTCACCCGTGGCGGCTGAAGAGCAGCCGATCAAATCGGTCAAAATCGTGACGCAACGGGAAGGGGAAGCGACGCGGTTTTATGTGAATAACATGGAACAGACGGATGTGACGGTGACGTTCGAGTTGGACATGACGAATTTAAAGGGGAACATCCCGCTTCCGCACACGATGACTGTGCCGGGCAACAAGATGACGGAAGCGTTCCTGGTCAGCCCAATCAAGCCCGCAGAACATTGGAATTACACCTACACCAGCCATTACACGATCGGCAGCACAACGGCGCGACACGATGATAATTATGTGTATAGCTTGCCCTACGCCGCTGGCGATTCTTTCAAAGTGACGCAGGGCTACAACGGCAGCTATAGCCACACCGGGCCTGACCAATACGCGATCGATTGGAAGATGCCCGCCGGAACGCCGGTTCACGCCGCTCGCGATGGCGTGGTCGCGAAAGTCAAAGACGATTCGAACACTGGCGGTGGCGACCGCAAATTTGTGAATTGCGCGAATTACATTCTGATCCGGCACGCGGATGGAACGATGGCGAATTACGCGCATTTGCAGAAGGGCGGCAGCCGCGTGCGGGTGGGCCAGCGCGTGCAGGCGGGCGATTGCATCGGAATGTCGGGCAATACTGGTTTCTCAAGCGGCCCGCATTTGCATTTTTCAGTCTTTAAGACGCGGGATGGGATGCAGCGGGTGAGCCTTCCTGTAAAATTTCGCACCGGAAATGGAAGTGGAATTACTTTGGCCGAAGGGAAAACTTACAAATGCATCCACAGCTTGGAAGGACCCGCGCCGATCATTGCGACCGTGGGCACAGGCCTCCTAAACGAAAAGAAGGGTGAGAGAACCGCACAGGGTTCCCCCACCGCTCTTTCCCATCCGGAAGCGAATTGACCCGGCCCTCAAATCCCAGGGTTCGTTTTCCGGTTACCTTCCCCAATTATTCCCGAGCGGCAAATGCTGATCGGGAATAAATTCGATCAATTATTTCGAGTTGCTGTTATTCCCTGTGCCACTGGAGCCACTCGTCCCGCTGGAGCCGCTCGTGTTTCCCGAGCCTGCGCCACTGCTGCCGGTGCTGCCCGAGCCTGTACTACCTGAGCCGCTCGTGCCCGTACTGCCGGAGCCACTGGTGCCTGTGCTGCCGGAGCCGCTCGTGCCTGTGCTGCCCGCGCCACCTGATGGCGAAGGTGTGGCTGTGGAGGGTGATGTCACCGAATTAGTAGCATAGGACTGATTCTTGTTCACGCTGCTGCTGCTCGATGAGCCCGCATCCCGATCTGTGCCATAACCTGTGCCTCCGCGATTCTGACATCCGACGAGGGCGGCTGCGGCACACAAAACGACAATGTACTTTTTCATAAGCGATTTTTCTGTTTTATTAATTCTCCTGTTTTGCGTTGATACTGCGGGTGAAACGTGGCGTGGAATGGCAAATTCAACAAAAGGGGAATATCCCTGCTTTCCCACGGGTGAAAGACCGTATGAGAAGCGTAAAATTCAGAAACATATCAGTGCCGGAATGAGTCGATGCGCCTGGCCCTAACCACCAAAATTTTCCTGAGGAAATCAATGCAGCCAATCGTTTAGGATTGTTTTCTGGAAATACATTCCTATTCTGGAAAGCACGAAATCAGAAAGCACAAAAGATCCCCTGGGCCTAGCCTTGCGCGAGATCGCCGAGACTCGGGGTCTGCTCGAATGTCTCATCACTTCCTCCGAGACATTTGATTATCAGCAGGCCAAGATCGCGTTGGAGAAGCTCAACCGGAAAATCCGCGAATTAACGCGGATGCAGTCAAAACTTTCGGTCGAGTTGCGGTCTCAAAAGCCCGAAGTGCATTTGGTGGATTTTTCCAGCCCAAACTGAAGCGGTCTGCCAGAGACGAGATGGATTTATTTGTTTGCTATCTTTTGCGTGGCCTTTAGTTCATCCAGACTGCGTTGCAAAATATCCACTAAATCCACGACTCCAGATTGGCCTGAGCGGGATTTGCGCGTGTGCGCTGGAATATCTTTTCCCCCAGCGGCGATTTTTTGCCGAATGACCTCGATAAGTCCCTCGTGGTAATCATCCCGATATTTCCGTGGTTCCCAGTCGTGCTGCATGCTGCGAATCAGATTTTCCGCGATTTGCAGTTCTTTTTCGCCAGCGAGTTTTGCCGGAGGAAGCTTCAATTCCGAAGGGGTGATGAGTTCGCCGGCGTAGCGCAGTAATTCGAGCATGAGCACGTTTTCGTGTGCTTTGATACCTGCGAGATATTCGCGAGTCTTCAGCACAACTTTGGCGATGCCCGCGAGGCCTGTCCGTTTGAGCGCCTCGCGCAGAATGGCGTAGGCCTTGTCCCCGCCGCGCTCCGGCGCCAAATAATACGGTTCCGCAAAAAAGCTCGGCTCGATTTCGCTTAAATGCACGAATTCGAGAATGCTGAAGAATTGGGTGAGTTCCGGCCGGGCCCGGGCCAAATCGCTTTCACTCAGGAGCACGAATCGATCTTTTTCATATTCGTAGCCTTTGACAATCTCAGTGGCCGGGACTTCCTGGCCGTCGGCGGCTGCGATTCGTTTGTATTTGATAGGACTCAGGTCCTTTTGCCGAAGCAGCCGGCAGCGAATGGAATTTGACCCGCAGGTGGCCGGATAAAGGCCGGCGGGAATATTAACCAAACCCAGGTTGATAGAACCCTTCCAGATGGCACGCATATAATAATTTGCTCCAGCCAAGGGTTTTGCCAATGAGACATTAGATGGGGTATTGAAGGGTGCCTAAGTTCAGGAATAGATCGGAACCGATCGTCGATCTTCACTAAAAGTTTTCGGTTAAATGCCAGTCAGCGCAGACCAGAGCGGCTTCAAATCACACTCCTGGAGCGCCTGTTCGCGGAGCGGCGTACCACCGAGTTTGATGGCCTCCTCGAGCAACTCGCGTGATTCATTAAGACGGCCCAGACAGCAGGCGTAACAAGCCAGATGGTAGGGAATAGAAGGAACGCGCGGAAAGCGATCGGCGACATTGCGAAGGGAGGCCCAGGCAGACTCGGTTTGCTTGAGGCGGTGCAAAGTGAAGGCGCTGTTCAGCCAGGAAGTGGGGCGCTCGGGCGCCAGCTCAAGCATGGCGGCAGAGATTTCCATGCAGACGGGCCAATGCTGGGCTTTGGCATAAATCGCGAAGCGCACTTCGAGGACATCCGCGTGGGTTTGCGCGGTCGCGGGCAGGGCATCGAGTTCGCGATTGGCTTCCCGCAAATTGCCAAGCAGATACCAGCCTTTGGCGGCTTCGAGCCTGACGAGCGCAGATTGTTGAAGCGAGCGCATGATGATCCGTTGTATGGGAAAGAAAATCGGAATGCTATGCTGAAATGAAAGACGCGCGAAAATATTTAAAGCTGATGCCCGCGAAGAGATGCAATCGATTTGCACCGATAAGAAGCAGCGTTTAATCCAAGGTTTTCAGGCCTTTAACTACGCTGGTGCGGGCAATGGCAAAGGCAGGCGCGAGGCTCGAGGCCAGCCCCAGCCCACACGCCACCAGGAATGCCAGGCCCAGAATCTTGGGCGTAACTTCAAAAGTAAGGAGCATGCCGCGTGATAATTTGGTAATAGGTATGAGCCGCCAGAAAAGCCACGCGCCTCCGGCGCCGACAATTGCGCCCGCCACCGCCAGGCCAAAACTCTCGGCGAGGATGAAGGCAAAGAGCTCTCCCCGCCGGTAGCCGAGAGCCTTAAGGATAGCCAGCTCCCGAAAGCGCTCGCGAATGGCCATGCTCATGGTGCTGGTGCTCACAAGCAGGAGCGTGAAAACGACCACGCTGCAAATCGAGCGGATGAGCAACTGGATATTCCCGAGCATGGAAATAAAGCTGAGCTGGAAGGCACGCTCAGTTTCCGCGCGAACTTCAGCCGAGCTATTGGCGAATGCCGCGTTAATGGCGCTGATAACGCGCGGCATGTCTTCCGCGGAACGCGCTTTCAGCCACCAGGTGCCGACCTGCCCGGCGCTGTTACAGGCTTCTTCGAAATACTTGTGGTGAAAGAGGGCGTTCCGATCGTCAATCGAGCCCGCGTAAATGCCGGCGATTTTCAAATCGAGTGAGCACGGGTAAATAATGGAAGTAAGCTGCATTCGGTCGCCGATTTTGAGGTGATACTTGTCGGCTGTGATCTTCCCCACAATGCATGAGCCCTGGTCTTTGATGAAATTTTCGAGTTGCTCGACCGGCAATTTGGCTTCCCCAAAAATATTCGTGAGTTGTTTTGGGTCCATGGCAAATTGGGCGAAGGTCATGGATTCTTCGTCACGAAACTTTCCGCCATACCAACTGAAAGGCGAAATGGCTTCCACGCCCGGAATGCGTTCTATAACTGCTTTTTGGCGCGCGGGCAGCGGATTGGCAATGGAGACCTTGTTGCGGACGACAATGCGGAGCGCCGCGCCCACATCTTCCGGCGGCGTCGTTAATTCCCGCAACAGCACCAGCAGCGTAACGAAGAGGAAAAGGCTGACGCCAACGCTCGCAACGGAAAGAATGGCGCGACGTTTATTGCGCAACGCATTTTTCAGAATGAAGGTCGCAGTGGTCATGGCGTGCCGCTTAACTCACCTTTCTCGAGCTGCACAGTGCGCGAGCCATAACCGGCCGCGCGGGGATCGTGAGT
>DASWRJ010000173.1:0-4672 GCA_036403255.1 Verrucomicrobiia bacterium | reverse complement strand
GATCATCCCACTCGGGTGAATGTCCATTACTGACGATTGCAACCACCGGAGAATACACGAGCATCCCAAGCGCGTAATCCACCGTCAGATTATTCCAGCCATAGATCCCCAGCGCTTTGCCCTGATTACGATACCCGTCGCAATCCTTGCAAAAATACATGCTGTGCCCGAGGCATTCGCGGACGCCTTCAATATCCGGTGGCAAATGAAAGATGCCGGTTGCGATCAATAATCTGCGCCCATGGTAAGAGCGATTTTTCGCACGCACTACGAAAGTCCCGTCTTCCTTTTCGGCTCCAATCACTTCGTCCTCCGCAAAGCGGACATGATAACGCTCGGCTTGTTTGCGCCCGCGATGGATAAGTTCTTCGCCAGAAATACCAGCCGGAAAGCCCAAATAATTTTGCACATCGGGCTCCCAGGCGGCCATGGATTTGCCAGAGTCAATCACCAGGGTGGAACGCAGGCTGCGGGCCAAATAAATTGCGGCGGAGAGACCAGCCAAGCCACCGCCAATGATAATCACCTCCGCGTCATCCCCGTTTCGTTCCAACACGGGCGGGGAAACTGGGGAGGCCATTTCCATTTGCCCTAGGCAGTACAGGCATTGAAGGCTTCCACGGCTCGAAGCGTTTCGTCCATGATGGATGGGATGCCTTCGAAATCGCCGCGCAGGATTTTCAAGGCGAACTTTTCGGCATCAATTTCGCGGCGGGTGCGTATGCCGAAGCGCCGCAAGACGGGGAGCGGCGGGCACCAGCCCTGCAAGGCGTGCAAAAGCAAAAACGGCAGGACCACTGCTGGCAAAGCAAACCAGCGTTTATTTATAGTCGACCCCATGACGATGCCAGCCAGGGACAAGCCCGCTGCATTCGCCTCCAGCCAACGCTCGATGTCCCATTCCTCATCCAGCTCGTGAATGCGCCGGGAAAGGACGTCCACCGGTTGCTCGACGTAGTGACAAAGATGTTCAATTGTTTGCTCATCGATCCGGGCGTTGGTTTTCGCGCTGCTTCGGGCGCGGACTCTGTCGCGTTCCTGTTCCATGGCCTGAGTTTCGGCCTCTTGCGTCATCGAGATCATCCAGCTTTCCTTTCTAATTGGAGGGAGGAGCGCTGCGACTATTTTGCCGCGCTCCTCTTGGATTGATTACAATTTTGGCGAATTCTCCGCTTCCTCAGGGATTTCTGCCAGTAGGCGAAAGCCCCGTGCCGGATTGGAAGTACGGCTGTTTCCCGTAGAAGCTATAAATGCTGGCCGCTTTGGCCGGGTTGGACAATTCATTCAAATTGTTCCTGGTCCAGCGTGGGGCGGAGGCCAAAGTATTCTTATCCAGACCCGTGACGAGTACTTTAGCATTTTGACCAGCCGTAAATGCATTCGGCGGCACAGCCAACAAGGCGTTTGCATTGCCCAATAAACTGCTGGCATTCAGAATGAGAAATGCGACGTGCCCTGAGCGCAGATCCAGAATGGAGTTGTCGATTCGGCCGAGGTTTTGGTTGGCTGAACTTTGCACGGTGGCGCCGTTAAGCTGGCTGAGTCGATGCACATTGCCAAAGTTTTTCCCTGAAGCTGCCCCCGAACCATTATCCCACCATGCCTGGAGACCGTAATATTGGAACACACTCGCTGCGAAAGAAGGATTCGCCAAATTTGCATCGGACTCCGAGAATACTGGAGCCGCAGTAATTTTGGCCTTGGGCGCATGCGCTACGAGTGACTTCTTATCCGCTGCAGGGCGCAATAAGTTGGGCGGGAACGCATAATTCTTCCCGTTGGCAGAGAGCACCGCATACAAGATATGGCCTGACTCTAGATCGACGACCATATCCTGCAACTTGCCCAGGCTGGCGCCTTCTGAAGATTTAAAAGGCTGCCCCAGCAATTGACTGGACTCCTCGATCATGCCTAGTGGGTTCGCTTGTTGGCCCGATGAGATGACATTTGTGGCGGCAATCAGTTGCTGCCCTAACGAAGCGCACGAAAGCACAGCTATCAGCGCTCCACTTTTTAAAAGTTTTAAGTTCATACTAATCTCCTTTTAAGGCCCCGCATGCAAAGCGAATCAGCCCCCTCGGCTGAAAGCGGCCATGCACGCAAAGCGCTTGTTGCGTTCGGTGGCAATATAGACCCAGCAGGCCAGTTCGCCATCCTTGAATCAGTGGAAGAAAATTTATGGGACATTCCGAGCGTGCTGCCCGGCAATGTCCCTGGCGGAAACCGCTCAATTCTGCCGGAGTCTAGGCTGCTGTCGCCATCCCTCGCCTGGTGGCTTTCAGGTTCGATTGAGAAGAAGCGATTTGGTTGAGCAGTTTATCCGCTTTCTCCTCTTCAGACATATTCTCTTTTAAGAGGCTGAGCGCCTGCTGGTTGCCGAGCAATTTGGCCCAGCAACAGAGGGTGCCGTATGTTGCCATTTCATAGTGTTCGACCTTTTGCGCCGCTGAAATCAATGCCGCATCTGCAGTAATATCACCTTTGTTGTCGGAAATAATCTCCTTAGCTTCTTCTACCAAACCCTCCATGGCGTGGCACTTCTTTGATTTGGCGGTTTTATCGAAGCTTTCAAACACCTGTTTCAGGCGTTCGGCGTGCTGCTCGGTTTCGGCGAGATGGTTTTCAAATGCCTCGCGCAGCTCCTCAGATTGCGCCGCTTTGGCCATTTTTGGCAGAGCTTTGATAAGTTGATTCTCTGCGTTGTAAATATCAGCGAGTTCGGAAAGAAATAGATCGGTCAATTCATTCATAATTTTCCCATTCGGTTAATGTTGCTGGTTATGTGCGGTCGGAATCTCGGTGCGTTGGTCGTTGCACCAGATGCTTCCCCTTAAAAAACGGCTAGTGCATAAAAGAAGGTTTTGCGATGGGGCAAAGCACCCAAAACGGGCCGTTCAAACAAAAAAGGCAAAACGAAAACCTTACGGTCCCAGTCTTGCCCTTGTTGATCGCAGGAGGAACTGCTGATCAAATCCGACACCTTTATGGCACAAGATACTATCCAAATAAATAGGGTCTTGAACCTATAAGATAAAATCCTAAATGGGTTGCAACCGATTATTTTCGATAATGCCCTTTGCCAGGGCGTGACGCGTTAAGCCGGCTACATCATGAATGTTCAACTTGTTCATGACTTGCTGGCGGTGCTTCTCGACGGTTTTGATGCTGATGCATAATTCCGCGGCGATCTGTTTGTTAGCGTGGCCCTCGGCGATTAATTGCAGGACTTCATATTCACGCGAGGTCAGATGAGGTCCCTGCTTTTTGATCGGAGCACCTTGCACGAATGCGTCGCGGCAGCGATCCAGCAGGCGCTTTGAAATCGCGGGGCTAAAGTACGCGTTGCCTTTGACTGCTTCTCGGATGGCTTTTATGAGATCGTTCGCGGCCGTTTGCTTTACCAGGTAACCCGTTGCGCCTTCCTCGATAAGTTGCTGCACATATTCATCATCGCTATAAGAGGAAAGGATCAAGACTTTTGTACCCGGCGCCTCCCGCCCAATCTGGCGCGTGGCCTCGACACCATTCAGCACTGGCATGGCCACATCCAGAACGATGATATCGGGCGCGAGTTTTTTGACAAGTTGAACGGCCTGTCGTCCATTTTCAGCTTCTCCGCAGACGCGGATGTCCGGCTCCGCTTCGAGCAAAGCACGCAAGCCCTGACGCACAACGGTATGATCGTCCGCAAGCAACACTGTGATTATTTTTGACATAGAAAGTTGGTGATGGCTGTGTTGTTACTTCCGAAAACTGGTCGTAGATTGTTGCATCCCCAGTCCAAATTCTCAAGCACTAACCGCGCAAAATATAAGGGCCAAAAACGATAGTGCGAAATTAAGGTGCAATATGGATTTTTCCGTTTCCAATTGGACATCCGCACGTGGTCAAGAGCATCGCCTAAACGCAGGTTGATTGTCCCGGGCGAAAGGGAACCGAGACGCGCAGGATAGTCCCGCGGCCAGGGCGGCATTCCAAGGCAAAGCTGCCTGCCACGAGGCGGACGCGTTCCTGAATTCCGCGCAAGCCCAGGCGTGCATTGCTTCTAGTTTCTGGCGCAAGCTCCGGCGCAAATGATTGGCCGTTGTCAATTATTTCCATTTGGATTCCCCTTCGAATATTTTTGAAGCGCACCTTCACTTCCGTGGCCCTGGCATGCCGCGCCACATTCGTTAAACCTTCCTGAGCGATGCGAAAGAGCGCGAGCTTCTGTTCGCTGCCGAGACGTTCCACAATGCCGCCGGTTTCCATGTGCGCCAGTATCTGATAACGTCTGGAAAATTCTTTCAGCATCGATCTTATGGCGGGGACTAATCCAAGATGCTCGAGCAGGTCCGGGCGCAATTGTCTGGAAAAATCATGCACCACGTCCATTGTGCCTTCGAGTAATCTGCGGGCCTGGCGAATTTTTGAGCGAATCACAGGCGAGAGCGGCTCAGGAGTTTTTTCGAGCATGAACAGGCAAACGTGGATGGCAGTGAGCGATTGACCAACCTCGTCATGCAGTTCGCGGCTAATCCGCTTACGCTCCTCTTCGCGCGCTTCTAAAAGAGAAACCGGAAAACGCGCTTGCCTCCGTCTGAACGCACTTGGCGCTTTGCGGCCATTAAATTGATCATCCATGAAGCCGAACTGAACTTAAATACCAGTTTACAACATCCATGCCGGACAG
>DASWRJ010000172.1:0-3610 GCA_036403255.1 Verrucomicrobiia bacterium | reverse complement strand
ACTGAGCTTACAAAAGTTTGGGTAATCAAATCCAAATACTTCGTAATAAATCGATATGGTGCGAAAGGCACATAAACAATGTCTCCGGGTTGCAAGGGCACGTCTGGCTCCGTTCCGCGCACTATTCCGTGGTAATTTACGATGGCTATTTGTGGGCTTTGTAAAGACCCTCGTACTAGTGCCACGTGAAAAAGGTAAGCATCTTTGACTGTGCCCAGGGCGTTCGCAATGGCCCCGGCGACCGTCAGATTTTCCTGATAAATGACCGCCTTCGGTGCGAGCACCGCTCCCAGCACATAAACTTGGCGGGCGGTAGCTGGCGCAAAATAAACGAAATCATCTGGTTCAAGATAGACATTTTGAGTGAGGTCACCCTCCCGCAACAACCGGTGAAAGTCCACTGGCAGCACTTGGCCTCTGCGGATCACAAAAGAGTGTCGTAAATCAGCCAGATCCTCCGGATTATACCCTTGACCCACATCTGTGGAAGTTGAAATGTTGGCCGCTCCGCCCGCGAGAGAGATTGCTTCGAGCAACGTCATGTTGTTCGTGAGTGTATATACACCCGGAGCATGGAATCGGCCCAGAAGCCACACGCGTTTACTTTCGACACTCCTCAATGTGACTGAGATCTGGACGCTATCTTTTATATATTTGGCCAGTTCTTTCTCAATAAGGGCCTTGGTTTCAGCTAACGTAAGGCCCCATACATCCAGCCCGGGCAGCAGATGAAAGTAGAGTTTTCCATCGGGACCGACCGTAGTGAGAGCCCGGCTCGTGGGATCGTCCAATAATTCTATTTCAAGCCGATCGCCAGGGCCAAGCGTAAAGAGATTTGTCGGAGCGCGCAGAAGTTCGGTCGGCACACCATTGGTGCTTTGCATCATCTGCAGCATGGGCGACTTAGCGCCCGCCCTTGGGTCGAATCGGGGGCCGGTATGTTGACATCCAGTTATGGCAAAGGTCGCCCAAACCAACACCCCACCTAAAAGCCAATTTTTCATAAGCTTGGAATAACAGGTCGCGTAAAGATAGGTCCTACGTTTTGTCCGGCCCAGGCCGTGACCGCCGACTGAATGAAAGCAGTCGCGGCCAAATCCAACAACTCTTCAGCCTTGATAAAAGGACGAGCTGCCACAAAGACGATATCTTTTGGCTGCAGTTTGAAATCGGTTGCTCGGGCATCCAGTGTGGCCCAGGTGTCCACGACAAATTTCTCTGGACGAGTGAGTGATCCGCGAATCACCAGCACCCGCGACTTATATGCGCGATTATTAAACCCGCCCCGGCTCGCAATGGCCGAGATGACCGTCAAGTTTGCATTGTAAGCAATCGGCCCCGGGACGCCTACTTCCCCCAGCACATAAATCTCCTTAATCGCGCCAGACCCGAAATAAAGATAATCGCCAGGCTCAAGCGCGGTGTTTTGTGATAAATCACCCGCTTGAAAGAGCTTTTCCAAATCCACCGGCACACGTTTTCCATTGCGCATTAGGAAGCTCCTTTGTAAATCAACCAAATCGATGCTGTTTTGGTTTTCTAAAATGCCAGTTTCAAATCCGTGTGCGCGGGCGACTGCTTCCACTACGGACACCGGTCTGTCCAAAGTGAAGACTCCTTTGGTATTCACTTTGCCGAGAACAAAATATTTTTTGCTGTGATATGCGAAGGGAGTGATGATAACTCGTGGCGCCCGATAAAATTTTCCAAGCTCTTCATCAAATTTTTGGCGTAGTTCATCGACCGTCAAACCAGTAGCCAGGATATCCTGCGCCTGCAAATAACTAACCCTGCCGTCCGGGCCAATAATCACTTCGTTTCGGGCCAATTCCGGCTGCCCGTAGAGATTGAAGTTTAGCATGTCTCCCGCACCGAGCGTTAAACGCTGCTGCCAGGCTGAACGTTGCGTGCGGCTGAACGCGGAGAACGTCAGGTTTGTCGCGGCCGGAGCCGTTTCGGCGGAAATAGGAAGACCAGCGGCAGGGACTGTTTGATTTGTTTGGGCATTGGCGGAGGCGCCAAACATAAAGAGAATGCCAATAGCGCAGCATCCTACCCAGCGCGCGAAATGTTTTTTCAGGCCATTCGATTCATCCTTATTCATGACAGCACCCACCAGGTTGCAATGTGCATCTCGCAACATTTGAATTTGTTCCCGCGTATCCCCCGCCTTGGATTCAGTCGAATTGGTCAACCAAATTAAATTTGGCAAATTCTCGGCCAGCAATACTGCTTCTGGTTCGCTCGCCGGAGGCAGTTCGACAAAAATGACAATGTTATCAATGCTGCGCCATTGCCTCAAAGCCGCTTGCCATTGTTTCCGGCGCTCCAGGTTCCAAACCCATCCGGGCAAAGGGATACGCACCACTGGCGGTGAATTCTCCTGTGTCAGTTGTGCGGTGACTTCGCCGGGCGAGGAGAGTGCGCTCGTGCTGAGAGCGAGCGATTCGGCGTTATCCAGAAATTCCGTATTTAGTTCAGGCAACTGTCGCGCTGAATCTGTGCCATTGCCGTTTGGCTCCGCCACTCCCTCGCGCGTGGCGGCAATCGTGAGTACTTTATAACCGCATTCGCTGGCCGCCTGCGAAAGCAGGTTTACCCACGTCGAACGTCCTTCTTTCTTTTTTGAGGATGTAATCCCGCAGACGAAACCCTTGTTTTTTGAGCTGCGCAAGCGCCCCTGTAAGCTTATCCAGGTTCGAAAAGCCCATTGGGAACGGCTGGCTGGAGACATTTTACTGATGTTTCCCAGCGTGGAAAGAACCGGCAATTCAGTGATTCGTTGCACATCGGACTTCGTCTTCAGGCGCGGGTCCAATAGTTCCAGCGCCAGAAGGAGCAGCAATATGCCAGCACCAGCCATCAACCCTGAAAATGCAGCGAGCATCACGACCTTCATGCGAGACTTGGAGACTGAAACCGTTTCCGGTTCAGCCAGGGCAAAAATCCGGCAATAACCAGGCGGGTTGCGCACGTAAGTCTGTGCTTCACGGAGCCGCTGGGCCAGCATCATGCGGCTATTCATCAATGCCTGCAAATGACCGCGCGCCACCTCTTGATCCGAGCTCGCATCAGCCAAGCCTCTTGCGCCCGGAGGCGTAGCGTTCTTTTGGCTCTCAGCTTCGACTTGTTTGATTTGGTTTTGCAATGCGTTTACTTGCGCTTGCTTTTGAATGACCAATGGATGGGCCTCTGTATAACGAGCCAGCAGATTCATTAATTCCTCTCGTGCACCCTCCAGCTTCTCTGCGAGCCGGGACTTGCGTTCTGAAGGTTTATTCGGCGCTGGTGCCTGAGCGGCAAGCTGCTGGTTGAGCACCTCTATGTCCGCATCCATCTTCGCCAGTTGTTGAGTTAGAGTGCGGCTGACGTCCGCCGCTTCGCGCTGTTGGATGAGTTGTGTATATGTAACGGCCTCCTGGGCATACAAATTCACGGCTTGCAGGGCGACTTTGGGATCGATGGCGGAGAAACTCATGTCCACTTTGTCTGATTCCCGGGCGGGCGCAATCATCAGTGTGGCGAGCAGTTGCTGCGGATTTTTTGAAAACGTCATTTTCCTGGCTACGCTTTCCATCAATTCCGGTGCGTGGATTAAGTCCACAAATGT
>DASWRJ010000171.1:0-6629 GCA_036403255.1 Verrucomicrobiia bacterium | reverse complement strand
ACAGGAAGAAAAAATCTCAAACCGAGCGAGATGACGACGATCCGGGCTACAAGGTCACTCCCCAAGAGCAAGCAGACCTTGATCAATACGCTCCGACTGTTGAGCAAGTGAAAGCTCGAAATGTGACGGTCGTTTTTGAAGGTCAGGAGCAAAGCTTGTGGGATTTAAAAACCGCACTAAAGCTCCTTGACGAAGAGATCGAAGCGAAAAAAGCCGATCTTCAAAAGCTCTCCCCCGGCACTGATTCGCACAATATTTGTTATATTTAATTCAGCCAGCCTTGTCTCTACCCTGCCAACGCTTTCCCATAAGCTTTCTCATATTCCCGCGCCGTCCTAATCCAGGAAAAATCTGCCGCCATTCCGTTTTCCCGATAATGTTGCAGCAGTTCCGGATGTTCATAGAGCACCAGCCCCTTGCGAATGGCCTTGGCCAGTGATCGCACCGAATACTCTTCAAATTTAATGCCGTTGCTCAGGTCCTGATCTTCGGTCATGTCCACGACCGAATCATCCAGCCCGCCAGTAACGCGGACTATAGGAATGGTGCCGTAACGCAGACTATACATCTGGTTCAGGCCGCATGGCTCATATCGGGAGGGCATGAGAAAGAAATCCGCGCCGGCTTCGATGCGATGCGAAAGGCTTTGGTCGAAGCCGAGGCGCACGGCGACTTTCGTTGGGAACCGCTTGGACAAATTCATATAAGCCAATTCATATTCGGGCGAGCCGCTGCCCAGGAGGACAAACTGCATATTGGCTGAAAGCATTTCCTCGAGGGCGCCGAGCTGGATATCGACGCCTTTTTGGTCGGCCAGGCGCGTGATGCTGGCGAAGAGCGGTATGCCGGGATGAACTGGCAATCCGACTTCGCGTTGCAATTCGATTTTGTTTTTCGTCTTGGCTTTGAGGTCATCCAAATCGAAACCATGCAGCAGATGGCTATTTTGGTCTGTGTTCCATTCGTCGTAATCCACGCCATTGAGAATGCCAATGAGGCGCTCGGGCCTTTGGCGCAGTGTGGCGTCCAATCCGCAGCCGAATTCAGGGGTCAAAATCTCGCGCGCATAGCGTGGGCTCACGGTCGTAATAATATCCGAATAAACTATCCCAGCCTTCATGCAGTTCATGTAGCCGTAATATTCCAGCCCGTGGTAAGTGAAATATTCCGGCGGCAGATTGGTAAACTCATAATCGGAGTAGGGGAAGTTGCCCTGGTAGGCCAGATTATGAATCGTGAAACATGTGCGTGGCGGGGTCCCCCACCCTGCTGTTAATTTTTCATTCAGAATAAGGACAGACACCAGGCCAGTTTGCCAATCATGCAAATGGACGATCTCGGGAAGCAAAGGAAGATGCCGGGCAAGGTGGGCGGCGCATTTCGAGAAAAAAATGAATCGCTGAGAATTGTCCGGATAGTCGACGCCTTTCTCTCCATACAAGGCAGCACGATCGTAGAATTCCGGCTGGTCGATGAAGAAAATTTCCAAGCGAGGTTCTGGGCTTAGGGAA
This sequence comes from Verrucomicrobiia bacterium, assembly GCA_036403255.1. Taxonomy (GTDB): domain Bacteria; phylum Verrucomicrobiota; class Verrucomicrobiia; order Limisphaerales; family JAQGOV01; genus JAQGOV01. The sequence goes on along the minus strand of DASWRJ010000171.1, from coordinate 5,118 downwards.
AAGACATTTGCTGAGACGAGATTTGGGCCGAGCGGCAGATTTAGTGCAATATTGGCCGGTTTGAGGTCCGGAAATTTCTCGCGAATGCCCGCGTATAGCGGCGTTACAACGCCAACCTGATGGCCCAGCCGCGCCAGATTTTTGGCCAAAGCGCCGACCATATCGGCCAAACCGCCGCTCTTCGAATAAGGATGCAGCTCACTGGTAGCGAGAAGAATTCTCATTCCATTAACATTGAATGCTCAGGCACAAAATAAAAATTCCCACGCTTAAGACGCGATGGGAATTCGGTCGGTTCTCATGTACTTTTGAATTATCTCTGGTAAAAGAATGCTGCCGTCGGGCTGCTGCCATGTTTCCACAAGCGAGACGAACAATCTGGCCAATGCGGTGCCGCTGCCATTGAGGATGTGCGGAAACCGATTCTCTCCGTCGCCGGTTTTATAACGCAGATTCATTCTGCGCGCCTGGAACTCTTCGCAATTCGAGCAGCTTGAAACTTCCAGATAATGATTTTGACCTGGCGCCCAGACTTCGATGTCATAGGTCATCGCGCTGGCGAAGCCCATATCACCGGTGCAAAGCTGAATGACTCGGTAATGGAGATTCAGGAGCTGAAGGACCCGCTCGGCATTCGTGACCATCTTTTCGAGTTCCTCGTAGCCATTCTCAGGCCGCACAATTTTAATCAATTCCACTTTATCAAATTGATGGACCCGGATCATCCCGCGCGTGCCCAGGCCAGCCGCTCCCGCCTCCGCGCGGAAACACGGGCTATAGGCGCAGTATTGAATCGGTAAATCTGTTTCCTTTAATAATTCCTCCCTGTGAATGTTCGCAACTGGCGCTTCTGCTGTGGGCAGCAAATAAAGTTTGCCCATGCTTTCCTTGTCCAAACCTTCCTGGACGGCATACGCCTGATCCTCGAATTTGGGAAATTGCCCCACACCTACCATGCAATGCCTCCCGATAATATACGGCGGCGAAACTTCGGTGTAACCATGCTCACTCGTGTGAAGATCGAGCAGGAATTGGATCAGAGCGCGCTCCAACCTTGCGCCCCAGTTGGTATAAAGTAAGAAGCCGCTCCCCGAGAGTTTCGTCCCCCTCGCGAAATCGACCAACTTAAGCTTTTCGCAAAGCTCAATATGGCTCGCGGGTTTGAAGCTGAATTCTTTCTTTTCTCCCCAGGTCCGGATGACTGGATTTTCTTCAGCGCTTTGCCCTATCTTTACTTTTACATTCGGCAGGTTCGGCAGGCGCAGTAAAATTTCTTCTCGGGCCGCTTCGGTTTCGGCCACCTGCGCATCCAGTTCCGGCAGACGCACGCCGATTTCCTTCGTCTCCACTTTCTTCTTTTCGGCGTCCTCGAACTTCTTCTGTCCCATCAAAGCGCCAATTTCTTTGGAGGCGCGGTTACGAAGAGACTTCAAATGCTCGGATTCGGCGAGGAGTTTGCGCCTTTTTTCATCCAGGCTCAGCAATTCGCCAATCTTCGTGTCGTCGCCAGCGCCGCGGGCAGCGAGGCGCTCGCGCACAAAGTCGGGCTGTTCACGAATTACTTTGATGTCCAGCATCGCGGCATTATAAGAATCACCGCAAGCAGGGCAAGGCGCAACCGCGCCCGCGGTGCCAATCGCCGAAGAGAAATCTCGCAGACCAGATTACTGCCGGAAGGTTTGCACGTCTGATTGCCTTGGGCGCAGCATTTCTGAGCTCTCCTGATTAAAGCGATTGCCGCCGCGATCGAAATCATTGCCACCAACTGCCGGGCCACTTTGGTCCGTCCCATACATACGCTCTGAACTATCACTCGAGCCGCCCCGATAACTGGCGCAACCACTGGTCAGGGCTGTCAGACAACAAAACAATAAAAACATTTTCATAATTACCTCACATTTAAGAAACGCCCCAAAACCAGGTATTGCAATGGGGCTATTTACCGCAAGCGGAAGTTCAATATGCGCTCAGGCTGAGGGTGCAATGAGAGGGCCCAGATGAGTAAATCCCCTCCCCTACCCCACCGTGAGTACCCGAGAGGCAGAAACACCGATCCCCTGTAAGTTCCGGCCATGAAGTCCTGGGTCGCGCAAAAACTGACGGTCGTCCATGCCAAACCGGATGGGCTATGGCTCAAGGTCGCATCCGAAAAAATAGAACGAGGGGAAAACTTTTTGGTGCTCGAGGCCAATTCTCCAGATTTGCTGGCTCAATTACGCGACCTCTGCCATTGGTCCTGTACCGTTCACCCGAAACGCCTCACCCGCGCCCAGATTTTTCAGCTAAGTCCGTTTTTAAGTCCCATGGACTTTCAAAACCTTTTTTCGCACTCAGAGGATACTGCGGCGATATACTTTATTGAGCAGATGGACTTGCCGGGCGCCACACCGCCAAGGCTTAGGCCCGTTTTAGTTTACTGCCCGATTCGCGGGATTTTGTCCCAGCATGAGGATATTTTTGAAGCGTCGCGCACTTATGAGGAGCATATGCAAACCTTGCCGAGGCATCATCCCGAACGCAGCCTCGAGATTTACCGCTGGCAGGGCAAGGATTGGTATTTTGTAGCAAATCAGCACCGCAATCGCTCCTGAAGGCGCGGAGTCGCATCAGAGCACTCGTGCTCATTGTCATCGAAACACCCGCACCAGTTGGCTAACCCTTCTTCGGGATATAATATTTCTGCGTGTATTCCTGGACCATGCGCCACGTATTGTAGGCAGGCACAAGGGTGGCCATGGCGCGGCGGATTCGTTGGATCCATTGGCGCGGCAGCCCACTGGCGTCGCGATTGAAAAAGAGTGGAATAACTTCCTGGGTGAGTCCTTTGTAAAGATTGGCGCTGTCCAGGCGGTCTTGCTCTTCAATGGAATCCGGATGCGTGTCGGTGCCGATACCAAAGCCGTTCGTGCCGTCATACCCTTCGCGCCACCAACCATCCAGGATGCTGAAGTTCAGGCAGCCATGGCAGCCAGCTTTTTGGCCGCTGGTCCCGGAGGCTTCAAGTGGCCGGCGCGGGTTATTCAGCCACACATCGCACCCCGAAACCATTTGGCGCGCGACGTGAACATCATAGTTCTCTATGAAAACGAGGTGACCTTTGAGTTCGCTGTATTTGCTCAGGTGAATAATGTGCTGGATGTAGCGCTTGCCTTCGTCGTCCCGCGGATGGGCTTTGCCCGCAAAGATGAATTGCAGCGGACGATTTTTGTCCTGCACGAGCTTAACAATATTTTCGAATTGCTGAAAAATAAGCGGCGCGCGCTTGTAAGTGGCAAATCGGCGCGCGAAGCCAATCGTGAGCGCGTCAGGATTAAGCAACGAATCAAAAGCAATAAAATCCGTCTGACTGAGGCGATGACCCTGAATGAGCAGACGGCGGCGCGTAAACTCAATGAGTTCTCGGCGAAGCTTGTAGCGAAGTGCCCAAATTTCTTCGTCAGAAATGAATTCCGGATCGGCCATGCGTTTCCAGAATTCCGGATCGTTGATCTCGGTTTCCCAGCGAACGCTCGGTTTCCGTATCCAGAAACTGGTGCTCTCGCCAAAGGGCGCGCCTTCGGCGCCAATGCTTAACTTGCGCCTCCAAAAACGGCGCACGGGACCTTTCATCCAGCCAAGCAAGTGTATGCCATTTGTGATGTGACCAATTGGCACCTGGTCCACTTTTTTATCCGCATAAAGGCAATTCCACATCTGGCGGCTGACTTGACCGTGGAGCTCGCTGACGCCGTTGGCGCTGCGGCTCGCCTTTAGGGCCAGCACAGTCATGCAGTAAGGTTCATCCTGGTTGGTCGGATTCACGCGCCCAAGCGAGAGGAAATCGGCTTTGTTCAATTTGAGCTGCGACATGATTTTGCCCAGCGCGTATTCCATCAAGCTCGGGGTGAATCGGTCGTGGCCAGCTTCCACCGGCGTATGGGTCGTGAAATGGCATTCGTTGCGCGTGAGAGCGAATGCGTCTTTGAAGTTTTTGCCTTCCGCTTGCTTCTCGCGGATGAGTTCGAGCGCGAGGAAAGCAGCATGGCCTTCGTTCATGTGAAATAGCGAGGGCCGATGTCCCATCGCCCGCAGGAAACGGACCCCGCCGATGCCAAGCAGAATTTCCTGCATGATGCGCGTGGTGCTGTCACCGCCATAAACCCGCAATGTCAAGTCGCGGAAGTGCTGCTCATTCTCCGGAACATTGGTGTCGAGCAGATAAACTGGACAACGCCCAACATTCACGCGCCACGCCTTGAAATGGACCGTGTTCATGGCGATCTCGACCTTGCAGACGACGGGTTCGCCTTTGGGATCAAGGACCGGCTCGATCGGCAGGTTTTTCGGATTCAGCAGCGTGTAATAATCCGTCTGCCAATTGTCGTGATTCACCGATTGCTGGAAATAGCCTTCACGATAGAAAAGGCTGATGCCAATAAAACCCAGCCCAAGGTCGCTCGCTGACTTGGCGTGATCTCCCGCGAGCACGCCTAAGCCGCCGGCCGCGATCGGGAGCGTCTCATGGAAACCGAACTCGGCTGAAAAATAGGCCACGGGATTCTGGAGAAGTTCGGGTGCATTTTTGCTGGCCCAGGTTTCTTTCTCCGCAATGTAATCTTCAAAAGCGCGGAGGACCTGCCGGACGCGCTCGGCAAAATCAGGATCCTTCAGCCGCACACGCAATTCGTAGTCTGACACTTCGTGCAGAATGGCAACCGCATTGTGATAAAGGTTTTGCCACCCTCGTGGGGACAATTCCTGAAAGATTTCCTGCGCTTCCTGGTTCCAGGTCCACCAGAGGTTCCGCGCAAGGCGGTTTAATCCTGTAATCAATTCGGTCAATTCAGAGACCGAAAGCGGTTTTTTAATCATAGGTCATCAGTGACGCCAACTTTGGGCACATCCAAAGCCCATTTTGTGCCAAACGGTAGTCAGGAAGGCAGGTGCCCGCAAATAAAATCAGAATTCTTTTTATCTGGCGTTGTCATTCAAGCTGTAGAAGCTTGAAAAATGAATTTCTCGCGTGTGCTGGCTAGTTTGGCCGTGCTTGGAGCAGGTTTGCAGCTGTGCCAGGCAGGTCCAGTGTCATCAGGCTCACGACCGACCAATGCGCCCTCGATTGCCACCCAGCAGCCGGTT
>DASWRJ010000170.1:0-4149 GCA_036403255.1 Verrucomicrobiia bacterium | reverse complement strand
AAAACTCGCCCCTTGCCTTTTTGAAAGGTCCAGAGCATGGGGTGTGATTGACCCTCAATGATGGTACTGGCGAGGATTTGCACCCGGTTTGTGTCACCAAACATGGGCCAGTAAGGTTCGTCGAGAAGATGCAGTGTTGTGAACCCGCGGGTGAGGGCGCTGTTCGGCGATTTAAATTCGAGAGCAAAAGGTGTATGCAAATATTTGGTTGGGCCAGGCTGCGCCGCGAGGCCAATTCGGGACGCCAATTGCTCTGGTTCTTTGTCCGCAATGACGCCGGCATGGAAGAAGGCCGCACCGCCGCCGCGCTCCAGAAAAACATCCAGTTGGGCGTAGCGCTCTAGCGACCATTGGTGATTCCAAAAATAGAAGACGAGTAGATTCGCGTTGGAGAATTGCGCGGCTGAAGGCCATTCCCAAGCTTCGCTCACATTGACTTGCGGCGCTCTGCCGAGGAGTTCCAGCCAGCGCTTTTGCCAGGCCGGATAATCGTGCTGGCCTGAACCATGATCCTGCTTGCTGGCGACGAGGACAATGTTGAGCGGATGCAGTTGAGGTTTCGCTTCGTTGGGTTCAGCTTTTAGAATTGCCTGAATTTCTGCGGGAGTTCGTTTGGGCGGTTCGTTTAAGAGGAACGTCGTTAAATCGTAGAGTTGAGTCTGCTTCAAAGTGTCCGCCTCAGCATGAGCAGAAGCGCCTTGGTGAAAGGTTTCCTGAAGCTTTATGCCTGGTTTGACGTGGCAGGCACGGCAATGCACGCGCTCGCTTTGAAGGATGTCTCGGCCTCGCTCGTAGTCTCCGATAAAGAACATTGCTGCTGGTGCCGCAAGGCTGCGCAACAAATAGGTCGTATAGATGAAGAACAGAAAGAGCAGGCGCATTTAGGAAGTATGCTGCTGGCGCTGTAAACGGGCAAAAGAAATTCCAAGGCTTCCACTGGCGCACCACTTTCTATACTTTAGATAGGACCATTTAGCATGCCTCATCATCTAGCCCAAATGAACATCGCACAGATGTCCGGGAAGCCCAGTGAACCTGCCATGGCTGGCCTCGTGTCGCGTATCGAGGAAATGAACGCGCTGGCCGAGAGCAGTCCTGGCTTTGTCTGGCGCCTGCGTGGAGCGCAGGTGGGGCTTGAAGATTTGAAAGTATTTGAAGGTTACTTCAATCCATTCGAGCCAGAAGTCATTTTTTACAATATGTCCGTTTGGGAAAGTGTTGAGCATTTGCGCCATTATGTTTTCAAGAGCGCGCACGCGCAGATGTTGCGCGCCAAAGAGCAATGGATGGCGCGGTTTGATAAGCCACAATTGGTACTATGGTGGATAGCTATGGGGGAAAAGCCGTCTATTGCGGAATCGGCCCGACGTCTGCGATTACTGGAGGAAAATGGGCCATGTCCCGAGGCGTTCAATTTCAGGCAGCTTTACCCGGCGCCGCTGGATTCGGCATAATTAGAAAATGCCTGAAAAAATGTAATCGTCATCCTCTGCTCGGTTATCCATCTTTGCAGCTTGGAATGCGGGCAACCCCGAATCATAATACAGAATAGCGACAGCAGAGAATCCCATGGCGAATCCAAAGAAAAAATCTCATCGTAAATGGTATATCCTCCTGCTGGTGGTGGTCATCGCGCTGGCTGGGTCGGGGTACGCCTGGTTCCGCAAGCGCGAAGTGCCAATTGCGGTCCAGGTGGAAAAGGTCGCCCGACGCAACCTAACCGAGTTAGTGGTGGCGAACGGCAAGGTGCAACCAGTCCTGCAAGTTGTGATCAACCCAGAGGTCAGCGGCGAAATTATCGATTTGCCCGTAAAGGAAGGCCAGCTCGTGCAAAAGGGAGACGTGCTGGTGAAGATTAAACCAGACAATTACCAGGCAGTCCGAAATTCGGCAGAGGCCAATTACAAGTCAGCACTTGCAGCCAAAGCGCTGGCACAAGCGAATTTGCATAAGGAAGAAATCGAATACAAACGAGCGCTGGACATGTCGTCCAGTAAATTGATTTCTGAATCGCAACTGCTGGAAGCATTCACCACATACGAGGTGATGAAGGCCAATGTTGACAATGCCATGCATCAGGCTGAGCAAGCCAAAGCCTCGCTCGCCAAAGCGGACGACGATCTCTCGAAGACAACAATCTTTTCGCCCATGGCGGGCAGCGTGACGCGATTGCGGTCGCAAAAAGGAGAGCGCGTGGTCGGCACCGCGCTAATGGCCGGCACGGAAATTATGACCATCGCGGATTTGAAGGAAATGGAAGCGCGCGTGGACATTGGCGAAGTGGATGTCGTTCTGATGGCGTTAGGGCAAGTGGCGCGGTTGGAAGTTGATGCCTTTAAGGAGCGTAAATTCAAGGGGATTATAACGGAGATTGCCAATTCCTCTAAAACTTCGGCTGCTACCGCCGGAGCATCGTCGTCCAGTTCTTCCTCTTCGCAACCTGAGGCGACAAAATTTGAAGTGAAGATACGGATTCAAGAGAAAGAATTATTTCGACCGGGGATGAGTGTGACCGCCGAAATTGAAACTCGATATCGCACAAATGCCATTACTGTTCCGATTCAAAGCGTGACTACGCGCGCGCCAAAAAAGCCGGAAACGAACGATCTGGCGCAGGCGGCGCACACGAATGCTCCTTCGGGTGCCATGACCAAAGCAGCCAAACAAGCGCCGAAACCGATCGAGATCGTTTTCATTCTTGAAGGCGATCATGTCAAGATGGTCCCGGTAAAGCGCGGCATCAGTGACGACACTTACGTGGAGATTACGGACGGATTATCTGAGGGCATGGATATCATCTCTGGCGGGTACAAAGCCATTAACCGGGAACTGGAGGACGGCAAGAAAGCGATAATACGTGACATCGCCGAAGAAAAACCTCCTGAAAACAAATCCTAGCTTAGCATTATGATTACCTGCGCTGCCTTTTTCAGTAATTACTGAGTTACCGAGCGCAACTAACCATGCCCCTGATTCGTCTCCAGAAAATTTCGCGCCTCTACCAAATGGGTTCGGAAACAATCCACGCGTTGCGTGAGGTTTCGCTTGATATTGAGCGTGGTGAATACGTGGCCATTATGGGCCCTTCCGGGTCCGGGAAATCCACGCTCATGAATTTGCTCGGCTGCCTGGACTCCCCGACTTCGGGCACATACGAATTGAATGGATTCGATGTGAGCCAGATGGATGACAATCAACTGGCGGAAATTCGAAATAAGGAGATCGGATTCGTCTTTCAAACATTTAACCTCCTGCCGCGCTCACATGCTTTGCACAATGTCGAGCTGCCCTTGATTTACGCGAGCATTGATGCCGATGTGCGCCAGGAAATGGCTCGAGAAGCACTGGCGAATGTTGGGCTGGCTGATCGCATGTACCACCGGCCAAATGAGCTCTCGGGCGGGCAACGCCAGCGCGTCGCAGTCGCTCGCGCTCTGGTGAACGAGCCATCCATTCTGCTCGCGGATGAGCCAACCGGTAATCTGGACTCCAAAACAGGGGAAGAAATCATGGCACTGTTTGAGGAACTCTCGGTAGATGGACACACGATTATAGTTGTGACACACGAGGAAGAAATCGCGCGTCGCGCCAGGCGAATTCTTCGCATTCGGGATGGATTGATAGCCGCGGATGAGGTTGTGCGGCCCATGAGGGTAGCCAATAAGTTGGAGAACCAGTGAAACTGATTAGTGAGATCAAAGAAGGCGCGCGCATTTCCGGCCAGGCGATTCTGGCCAATAAGATGCGCTCAGCCCTGACGACCCTGGGGATTATCATTGGCATTCTGACGGTTTCGCTGATGGCCATGGCGATTACCGGACTGCGCGAGTCGTTCATACGCGGCATTTCTGCCATTGGGGTGGATGTGCTCTACATCGAGAAATTCCCATGGGAACGGACAAAGGCCTGGTGGAAGGTCCGAAACCGCCGGGACTTCACGGTAGCCGATGCAAGGGCAATCGCGCGCGAATCAGCCACGGCGCTCGCGGTTTCGGTCGAAGCTTCAAGCATGCTGCCAGTGCGTTATTGCGATGTTTCGAGCGATCGTGTGTGGATTGCGGGAAACAACGAGCAAAGCGGGTTGGTGCGCCAAATTAATATCAAACAAGGCCGCTTTCTATCCCAGGCGGATGTGACAGGGGCGCGCCC
>DASWRJ010000169.1:0-3901 GCA_036403255.1 Verrucomicrobiia bacterium | reverse complement strand
AAGCCATGACTCGTCTGCACAAACACCGGCAACGGCGTTTCGTTCAGTGTCACCCGTTCAGCCAGCCAGCATGAAGCAACCCCTTTGCGCTCGCGCCCATGCGCCTGGTAGCGAACAGTGCCGACCGTGAGATGCACTTCGCCCGGATGAGCCTTCGGCGAAGAGGAAATGGAGTACAGCCTCGGCTGCAGCTTCCGCAACAAGCTTGGAACTTCTTCGGGACTGAATCGCGCCGCTGGACACGCCTGTAGAACATCCGCGAGGTCGCGGCCCGAAAGCCATTGCTCCGTTGCCGTTTTGGCCTGCGCGAGCATAGCCAACCACTCACTATTTTTGGCGCGCTCCGCCGCTGCCCTGGCGAAGTCAATCGTGGCCTGGCTGATCACAAAATGCTTCAAAAGCAGTTCGTGAATTGTGCATCTGATGTCGCCGGGCAGGGACACTATTTCATCCCCGTTAAAATGGAATGCCGCCAGAACATGCTCGACCAGCACCGGGCAATTCTCCGCCACCACGCCAAGCGCGTCTCCTGGAGCATAGGTGGGACCTTCCTTGCCCAGCAGAATTTCCAGATGCCGTGTATCTTTCGCGGACCCGGCGCCATTCAGGCGACGATTTGTTTTCAAGCGTGCTGCAAACGGATTTGTCCGGCTAAAACCTGCTGGAGCAATTTCAGCTTTGAATTCAGCCGCTCCCGCCGATTCAACAGGGATCACCGTTAACCCTTTCGGATCCGCTTTGCCAGCGCTCAGCGGCACCCATAATTTTTCCAGCCACTCGCGCGCAGCCGACTCATAATCGACATCACACTCCGCTCGCGGCACGAGGCGTTTCGCGCCCAACGCCTCAAGCCGTGTATCAAATTTTTTGGCAGCGCCGCAAAAATCCGAGTAATTGAGATCGCCGAGCCCGAGTACCGCGTAATGCAGGTGCTCCAACCGCGGCGCAACCTCGCTGGACAACCAGGCCCATCCCTCCACCGCGTTGTCCGGCGGGTCGCCGTCCCCCCAGGTGCTGGTGATCACGATGCAGCGCGTTTCACTGGCCCAATTGATCCTGGCGCAATCATTCAGCGGCTGCACCCGCGTTTTGTAGCCCTTGGCGTTCGCCGATTTGGCAAACTGTTTCGCCAGCCCTTCCGCCGAACCGCTTTGCGATCCGACCAGGACCAACAGAGATTTATTTTCATCCGGCTGAGCCGCGGATTTCTCGGCCGGCCCAGGCGCGATCAACTCATTAAAAAGCCCGGCCAAAAAACCATCCAGCCAGGCGCGCTGTTCCGCGCTGAAGGGCGCGGCGCTGGGCAGCTTTGGAACGTATTTGATTTCCATATCTGCCTACACACGCGCGGCAGTGAGTGCCCCCCAGGTCAACCGCCAACGCGACTTCACAACCTTCAAACCAACCAATGCAATGCCGCAGCAAACTGCGAAACCGATTAGTCCCGGCGCATACGACCCGGTGGCCCCCCGTGACCAACCCAGCGCCCAAGCCAGCGCAAAAGCGCCCAATCCGCCACCGCCCCCCACCAATCCTGTCATGGTGCCGAGTTCTTTCGCGAATCTCTGTGGTAGCAATTGGAACACGGCTCCATTGCCCGCGCCCAGCGCGCCGAGAATGACCAGGAGGCACGCGACGCTTAGCACAAGCTCATGCGCAAACGCGCACGCCGCCAGCATGGTTCCAGCTAGCAAATAGCAAACTTGAAGTGTCTTTGTGCCGCCGAGCTTGTCCGCCAGCATTCCACCTATTGGCCGGCACATGACTCCCACAAACGTGCATAACGCCGCCAGATCACCCGCCTGCACTTTCGTCAGTCCATAACTCGTTTTGAAGTACATCACCAGCGATGCCGCTAATCCCGCGAAGCCGCCGAAGGTAATCGTATAAAAAAAGCAGAACCAATGTGTGTCCCGATCCGCCATGAGATCGGCGTAATCGCTCAGCTTGCGTACCTTCACGTGTCCCGGTGCTTCCTTCGAAAAAAGTGCATACGAAAGCAACACCAGCACAGCGGGGACAAGCGCCAATCCGAACACGGCGCGCCAGCCGTAAGCATTGGCTAATCGGGGAGCGAGCAGCGAATCAATGACCACTCCTACATTTCCCGCGCCCGCGAGACCCAGCACAGTTCCTTGCAAGTGAGCCGGATACCAGCGCCCGGCCTGCGGGAGCGCCACCGCGAAACTTGCCCCGGCAAACCCGAGCATAAATCCCATCATCAAAACCGCCTGGAAACTGTTCAGTCCCACCGCCCAGGCCCAGGCAAGTCCGCCAATGACAATCATCTGAGCAATGATCCCGGTCCGCTTCGCACCGATCCGATCGGAAAACAGTCCGAGCGCGATCCTCAACCCCGCACCCGAGAGGCTCGGCACGGCCGCCATAAAACCCGTTTGCTCCGCTGTCAACTTCAAGGCCTCGGAGATGTGTGCGCTTAATGGACCAAGCACCGTCCAAACCATGAAGCTGAAATCGAAATAGATAAACGCCGTCAATAAAGTGGGCCAATGCCCTGAGGTCTTGAGTTCTGAAAGTTTCATAGGCAGCAATTGAGTTTCTGGTTTCCGCTCCTCGGCCTGAGCTGGATAAACTTCGCCAACCCGCGACCATAGCGGCTTAACCATTCTCCATTAACGATTTCCGTGCCATTCCGGAATTGCGCTGCCGCAAAACACTGGCGCTTAACCATGAACACAATTCATACATCCCCCTCCACCCTATAAATATTCCTGTTAAGTAGGATATGAGCGCTTTCAGAACCGCCAAAATAATGTTGTCCAGCATTCACATTAACTTTCCGACGTCGCTTGGATTGCTGCCGCCCATGTTCCGGCTTAAGCAGATTGTCTAAAAGTAGTCACCGCAAATACCCACAGAGTATGTTGGGCCATATCATTCTGTGTCCGCACCCCGGCAGAGAATCTTTGAAAGCAAGGGGATCGCTAAACGTCTGATTTTATTAAGATTATCTCGCGCTTTTCAATGTTGCAGCGCAGTCTATTAAAGAACTCAAAATGCGGAAACCTATCCAAATTGTATTATTCGCTTTTCTGCTGGGATCGGGCAATTGCCTCACCTCTGCTCAGCAATCTGGCGCTGCGGCTTCCCCCGGCAAGAACGTGGATTTCGCCCGAGATGTGCAACCGCTCTTGACTGAACATTGTCTGGAGTGTCACGGACCAAAAAAAGCGAAGTCCACCCTGCGGGTGGATCGGCGGTCGAGCCTGCTAAAGGGTGGAGATTCGAGCAAGCCTGCCATCGTTCCTGGAAAAGTCGAGCAGAGTGCACTCCTGCAGAAAGTGACTTCGCGCGATCCGGATGAGATGATGCCGCCGAAAGGAGAACGCTTGGCGGCAAAGGAAGTTGCGCTGCTGCGCGCGTGGATTTCCCAGGGTGCGCTGATGCCGGATGACCTCGCCGACGCCGGCCAAAAGCACTGGGCCTACATTGCCCCGGTGCGGCATCCGTTTCCAAAGGTGCAGCACAGGTCGTGGGTACGGAATGGGATCGATTATTTTGTGCTGGCGCGCCTGGAAAACGAAGGTCTGATGCCTGCACCTGAAGCGAACAAAGCCGTGCTGTTGCGCCGGGCGAGTCTCGATTTGACTGGTTTGCCACCAGCCCTCGAAGAAGTTGAAGCGTTTCTGAAGGACAAGAGCTCTGATGCTTATGAAAAAGCCGTCGATCGATTGCTAAGGTCGCCGCATTACGGGGAACGTTGGGCGCGGCCGTGGCTCGATCTCGCGCGTTATGCCGATACGCAAGGCTATGAAAAGGATAACCGCCGGACGATGTGGCCATATCGCGATTGGGTCATCAATGCGCTGAATGACAACATGCCCTTTGACGAATTCACGATCGAGCAGCTCGCCGGTGACCTGTTGCCCGACCGGACGCT
>DASWRJ010000168.1:0-5763 GCA_036403255.1 Verrucomicrobiia bacterium | reverse complement strand
TCTTTGAGGGATTGGCGGAGGGCGGTCTTAAGTATCTTCCCGGTGGCATTGCGCGGCAGGGCCGAGAGGATGATTATACGCCTTGGGACTTTATATTCAGCGAGTTTAGCCCGGAGATGATGGAGCAGAGCCTTTTCCTCGACTGTGGCGCCTTCGGTTTGGCTGATGAATGCTACAGCTTGCTCTCCCCGACGGGGATCGGGAATGCCTACGACGGCGGCTTCTTTGACGCCTGGAAACTGGTACAAAATCTCCTCGATTTCGCGGGGATAAACGTTGATGCCATTGACGAGGAGCATGTCTTTCTTGCGGTCCGTGATGTAGTAGTAGCCATCTGAATCGCGGTGGCCAATGTCGCCAGTCAAGAGCCAGCCGGAACGGAGAGCTTTTGAGGATTCGTCAGGCTGATTCCAGTAACCGAGCATGACGTTCGCGCCGCGGACGCAGATCTCACCGGTTTGCTTGGGCTCCAAGTGCTGGCCTGCATCATCCTGAACGGACATTTCGACGCCTGGGACGGGAACACCGATAGAGCCTTCCTTCCATGGCCCGGCGAGGGGATTCATGCTCACAACGGGGCTGGCTTCGCTCAAGCCGTAGCCTTCGATGAGCGGGACATGCATGCGAGCAGTGAACTCGCGCAAAATTTCTCCCGGTAGCGGTGCACCGCCGCTCACACAGAGGCGAAGCGGTTGATTCGGCGGCAGGCCGGCATGCGCCAGGGTGCGAAAGAATTGGGGGATGGCAGGGAGAATCGTCGCGCCATGCTGGAGAATTTCGGCAATGATATTTTTCGGCGGGTGTAAAGATTTGATGAGCACCATGGAACCACCTATAAGCACTGGAAGCAGCATGCCGACAGTCATCATGAAGCTGTGGAAAAGAGGCAGCAGCACGACAAAACGGTCATGATCGACGGCTTCAAGCATGATGCGGCAACTCTCGACATTGGCCAAAAGATTGCCGTGCGAGAGCATGGCACCCTTGGCCTTACCAGTGGTGCCGGAGGTATAAATGAGGACGGCAAGATCTGACTCGCTGCGGGCGGTTTGCTCAAAAGGTGTCCCAGGTGGCAATTGCGCCGCATCTTCAATGTTCCAAGCCTGCAAATTTGGGAGGGTGAGTTGCTGGGCGGATTGGAGCAGGGTGGAATCGGTGATGATGAGATTTACCCCCGCATCGCCGAGCAAGTAATCAACCTCGGCAGATTTGAGGAAGTTATTCACAGGTACGACAACCCCGCCAGCCTGCAAAATCGCGAAAAAAGCCGGAATGAATTCGGGGCAATTCTTTAGCCAAAGGGCGACTCGATCACCGGGTTTAACGCCCATTCGACCCAAATGAGCGGCAATTTTCAGCGATTCGGCCCAAAGTTCCTCATGGCGGAAGGTGCGGTCCCCCCAAAGAATGGCTGGCTGGCCTTTATGCTGGGCAGTTGAGGCGCTGAATGCCGTGGCTAAATTCATTCCCATCAAAATAGTATTTGCCATGCAGTGGGTAAAGTTCGTATTCCGGGCTGCGTGATTTCGGCGCGACAATGGATAAGCCGATAGACATACTTATGGATAATACTGATTCTCGCCAAGCGTGATAGATACCGAGCACAAATTAGCCGCCATTCTGCTTAAATTGCAGTCCGTGGACTGGCTGGCGCTCGATACCGAAGCGGACAGCTTGCACGCTTATCCGGAAAAGCTTTGCCTAATCCAAGTCAGTCATGCCGGGGGCGAAGAGTTGATTGACCCGCTGGCACCCCAATTGAATCTCAAGCCGCTCCTTGCTGAATTGCAGCGGCATGAACTGATCATGCATGGGGCGGATTACGATCTGCGCCTAATGCGCAAGAGTCTAGAGTTTGTGCCAAGCACGATTTTCGACACGATGCTGGCAAGCAGGCTGCTGGGCAGCCGAGAGTTCGGCCTGAACAGCCTCGTGTTGCATTACCTTGGAGTTCACCTTGAAAAGGGCCCCCAGAAAGCGAATTGGGCGCAACGCCCGCTCACCCCGCGCATGGAAGCTTACGCGCGCAATGACACGCATTACCTCAAGCCGCTCTCAGACATCCTGCGGGCGCAGCTCAAAGAAAAAGGTCGCATCGAATGGCACCGCGAAACGTGCCAAAGCTTGATTGAAGATTGCGCGCAGATTCGGCCCACTGACCCGGATGTCGTCTGGCGCGTAAAAGGGAGCCATCGCTTGAACCCGCGCGGCCTCGGTGTGCTGCGGGAATTGTGGCGCTGGCGCGAGTCCGAAGCAATAGCGCGCAACAAGCCACCTTATTTCATTCTGTCGCCTGAGACGATGGTGGATCTTTCCGAAGCAGCGGTGAGCTCGCTGGCGGTCCGGGACATTTTGCCACGCCATCTTTCGCCGCATCGACGCGAGGGGGTCATGAACGCGATCCAGGCGGGGCTGGAGCTGAAATCGCATCCGGAGATAAAACGGTCAGTGCCATATCGCCAAACTGAATCCGAGAAGAAGCGCATGTTGGAGCTGGAGAAATGGCGCAACGAACGCGCAGCGGCCCTGGGCATCGAGCCAACCTTGATCGCGAGCCGGGCGATGCTGGTAATGCTGGCGCGGAATTGGGACGCGCACCAAAACGAAATGATGCGGTGGCAGCGAGAGTTGTTGCAACCGTAATGGTGATTCAATTTCGGAGTGATCGGACCACGACAGTTCTGGAGATTTAACTGAAGTAGCTTTCCTGCCATGGCCCTGTGCAGACAGCGCTATTTTCTTATTTGATGGAGGCGCCTTTTTCGTTCAATCACAGCAATATCGGAGGCGTCATTGCTTCTGGAATTAAATAACAGCACTAGCCAATTACGTCTCATTCTATATAAGCTCAAGTATGAGAATTTTACTGCCATTATTGCTGGCAATTTGTGTCCTGACGGCGAAGGCGGATGAGCAAGCGCTCCGAGTCTTCATTCGCGCGGGAGTGAAGACGCATGGGCCTGGCCAACATGACCATCCGCGTTTCCTCGCCGACTGGAAACAACTGCTGAATGAAAGAGGGCTGAAGGCGGATGGCGCGATGAAATTCCCGACGGCCACGCAACTGGAGAATACGGATGTGCTGGTGATTTTTGCGGCGGATGGAATGAAGATCGTCGGGCAAGATAGGGCGAATTTTGAAAAGTTTTTGCAGCGCGGGGGCGGGTTTGTGGTGGTGCATGATGCTGTAGTGAGTGATGACCAGCATGAATGGGCGAAGAAAGTGCAGGGTGGCGCGTGGATTTGGCCAAAGAACGCTCCGGGTAAAACGGCCACAAAATGGCATGAAGGGGAGGTTGGGATTTATTTCGTGGATACGAAGCATCCCATCACGAAAGGGATTTCGAATTTCGATTGGCAGGATGAAATTTATTACGACCTGGACATGGCGCCGGATGTGCATGTGCTTGCGACATCGTTCCATTCGGTTTTCGTGATTGCGCCGCAGCTTTGGACTTATGAAAAAACCTGGGAAGGCGGCTCGAAACCGTATCGGGCTTTTGTGACTATTCCAGGGCATGAGTACACTTCGTTCAGCACTCCGCAGTATCGAGCGATTTTGATGCGTGGAATCGCGTGGGCCGGGCATCGGGAAAACGTGGACGAGTTTTGCAAACAGGAAGAACTCGCGAGCCTGACTTATCCGCCAGGCGGACCAAGGGCTCCAGCAAAAGAGGTGCAAAAGTTAAATGTGGATCCTGAATTCAATATTAATTTAGTCGCTTCAGAGCCGCTGATTGAAAAAGCAATTTCGATGGATTGGGATCCGCAAGGCCGTTTGTGGGTGGCCGAGACGCCGGAGTATCCGAATGGCCGGACGGTGAATGACAATGATCGACTGATCACGGCGGCGAAAGAAGCGGGATTCCATATTAAAACTGACAAGAACAAGGTCCGCAAAGTGGATCGCCCGGCCAAAGACCGGATCTCGTGGCTCGAAGATACAGATGGTGACGGGGTGATGGACAAGAAACATGTTTTCTATGAAGGGCTGGAATTGGTGACCTCGCTCGTGTTCTGCAAAGACGGTGTGATTGTGGCCCAGGCACCGGATATTCTCTGGATTCGCGATACTGACGGTGACGGCAAAGCAGACAAAGTCGAAACGCTATTTACCGGCTTTGGCACCAGCGATACACATGCAGTCATCAATAACTTTCGCTGGGGAATGGACGGCTGGGTTTATGGCGCTTGCGGCTACAGCGGCGGCCATCCGAAATCTGCCGATGGTTCGCTTGATTTTGGTCCGCATGCGTCCGCCATTTTTCGATTCAAGCCGGATGGGAAGGCATTTGAAGTGCTGGCCTCCACCAGTTGCAACACGTGGGGGTTCGATTTCAATTGGGACAATGAAATGTTTTATTCGACGCCGACCTGTGGAGACCACGTGCTGCACATCGTGCTGCCTGAGCGCATTCTGGCGCGCGGCAGCGTGGGGAATATCAAGGCGCAAAATGCGATTCAGGATCACACGCGGGTAAAGCCGGCGGTGCATCATACGCGCCCGGCGTATGTGCAAATTGACGTGGTGGGCGGATTTACTGCCGCCGCTGGAGCTTGCCTATACACAGGCGGAGCGTGGCCGGAGAAATACAATAACACCTATTTTGTTAATGAGCCGACAGTCAGCCTCGTGCATCAGGATTTTCTGACACCCAAAAGCACGACCTACGTCGCCAGCAAAGAGCCGGGACGCGAAGAGACTGAATTTTTGACGGGCTCGGACCTCTGGTTTCGTCCCATTCACACGCGCGTGGGGCCTGATGGCGCGCTTTACCTTATCGATTTCTATAACCAGGCGGTGATTCACAACGATACGCGCGGGCCGAAGCATGGGGCCAATAACGCCGCCACCAGGCCTGATCGGGACCATCACCTTGGCCGCATCTGGCGCATTCAGCACAAACAGGCCAAGCCCTTGCCGCCTGTGAGTATTGATCCGCGTGATGCCCAGACACTGGTTAAAGCATTGGAACACCCAAATGGCTGGACGCGCATGACAGCGCAACGGCTGCTCTTCGAGAAAAATGATACGGCAGTTGCGCCGACGCTGGCGAAGCTGCTCCAGACGAGCGATTCACCGGCTACGCGGATTCATGCGCTGTGGGCACTTAATAACCTGGGAAAAATGGATGAAGTAGTCACGCTCGCGGCTTTGCAAGACAAGTCATCAGCCGTGCGGAAGAACGCGTTGCGGGCAGTGGCGGAAAACGATAGCAACCAGGGTGACTCGAAGCTAAATGCGATCCGAGCCGAGTTAAACGATGATGATGCACGAGTCAAATTGCAGGCACTCGTCGCATTGCAAACTTTCCAGCCTTCGGCCGATGTGGCCAAAGCGGTGGTAAATGCGTGGCCCATGCTGGGCGATCGCTATCTCGAATCAGCCGCGATCGGCGCGGCGGCCCGCGATCCGTTACTTTACGCGCAAACGATTTTAGGCGCCAACGCTGGCACCGCACACGATGGTTTTATTCGATACATCGTTCGGCAAATGGCGCAAAAAGGAGATGTGAACCAGGCGGCGCGGCTTCTCGGGATCCTCGTTTCCGCGCCGGCCAGCGCGGATAGCCAAAAGCAAGTCGCGTTGGAAAGTCTGGCTGAAAATCTCAAGGCAGGGAATGTGCCCGAATGGAACGCTGAGCTGGAAAGCGCGTTGAAGGCGCTGCTCAACTCGGCCAACCCCGGAATCGCCGGAGCTGCATTGCCGCTGGCGGCGCGTTGGGACAAATCAGGCGTGCTCAAGGCTGAATTCAAGCCGAT
>DASWRJ010000167.1:0-3632 GCA_036403255.1 Verrucomicrobiia bacterium | reverse complement strand
ATCGAGCGTCAGCTCTGTAATCTGCTCGCGGCTCATTAACGACACAAAGTCCCGCTGCCGTTTTTTGTTTTCCGAACCAGGGTAGGGGAAGCGCGTGCTCTGAAATATACCGTAGAGCGCGTAATAATCTTTGGTTGGGATCGGGTCGTATTTGTGGTCGTGACAACGCGCGCAACTCAGGCTCAACCCCAGCATCGAGCGGCTCATTGTATCCATGGCGTCTTCGATGGTCAGATGATGAACACTGTCGGGATCCACACTAAAACGCCGGGCGAGCGCGATGAAACCTGTGGCAACAACCTGTTCCTGCCATTGCTTTTCGTTCGCAAACGGCAGCAAATCGCCTGCAATTTGTTCTCGAATAAACTGCGTGTACGGCTTGTCGCTGTTGAAGGCATCTATGACGTAATTGCGATAGAGCCACGCTTGCGGAATGGGAAAGTCGGCATTGTCTCCCGCCGTATCAGCATATCTTGCCAAGTCGAGCCAATAACGTCCCCAACGTTCGCCGTAATGTGGCGAGTTCAGTAAGCGCTCGAGCAGGCTTTCGTAGCTGCGCGGTGATGAATCATGAATGAACGCTTCGATTTCTTCAGGAGTCGGCGGTAATCCAATCAAGTTGTAAGTGGCTCTGCGGATCAGCGTGCGTTTCTCGGCTGCCGGGCTGGGGCTGAGATTTGCCTTCTCCAACTTAGCCAAAATAAATCGATCGATTTCATTGGCTGGCCACCGTTTGTTTCCGACGTAGGGCAAGGATGGCTTTTTGATGGGTTGAAAGGCCCAATGCAGGCTGGCTATCGCTGCTGAAGAGGCTGAGTTTGTGCGTGGGTCAGGCGCGCCAATTTTAATCCAATGCTCCAGTGCGGCAGTCGATTCGGGAGGCAATTGATGCTTCGGGGGCATTTGCAAATCCGCATTCGTATAGCGCACCGCCTGGAGGAGGAGGCTGAGATCGGGAGCGCCCGGCACGACTACTAAACCCGAATTTCCGCCCTTGCGCAAGCCTTCGGCAGAATCAAGACGCAAGCCGCCTTTTAAGGTTTTACTCTGCGCACTGTGACATTCGTAGCAACGTTCGATCAACAAAGGCCGGATTTGATTTTCGAAGAAGAGTAGTCCGGCTCCGGATTCATTCCCGGCCAAGGCGGGCCCGGCCCAAAAAGCCAGCAAAAGGCAACTTAATCGCGCGAAAATGGACATGCTCAAACGACGTTCATTATATCGGCAAACACGCGGTAATCCAAGCTTCCTTAAGCGATTTCGCAGCACCCGCCCTACGATGGACTGTCCTTTAATGCAGGGATCGGTAATTCAAAAATTCAGATGCACATGTATATAGTCTGCCCTTCATCTTCTTTTCTTGCCCCGGGCATCTGCCTTCCCCAATTTGAGCCCGCATGAAGTCCGAACAGAAAGAAGCGTTTCCAGGCACGCCCCCGCCCGGCACGGCAGCACCACCCAGCCCGGGACGCGAAGACCGCATTATGTTGGAAGGTCCGCGTTCGCGAACGGCCGAGTTTTTTACTTTGCTGCGCGTGGTCCGGGATTTTCTGCGCGGTTACCGCACGCTGCATTTTGTGGGCCCATGTGTGACGGTCTTTGGGTCGGCGCGGACGCCGCGCGATCATGCCTATTACGAACTGGCCCGGCAAATAGGCGCGGCGATTGCCAAACTCGGTTTCACGGTCATGACCGGTGGCGGACCGGGTATTATGGAAGCGGCAAATCGCGGTGCGCGGGAAGCGGGTGGCGCTTCTGTCGGCTGCAATATCGAGCTGCCCTTCGAGCAGAGCCCTAATGCGTATTTGGACCGCTGCGTGACAATGCGCTACTTCTTTGTGCGCAAGAATTTGCTCGTAAAATATTCGTATGCCTTCGTGGTAATGCCAGGGGGCGCTGGCACAATTGATGAATTATTCGAGGCTTTAACGCTGATCCAAACCGGAAAAATTAAACAATTTCCGATTGTGATCATGGGCACCGATTACTGGAGCGAATTGATTGATTTCATCGGAAAAATGGCACGACTCGGAACCATCAGCCCGCAGGACGTGAAGCTGATTTATGCGACGGATTCCGTCGATGAAGCTATCGCACATATCCGTGAGAATACAATTAAGCCCTTTGGCCTGCATGCTGTTCCTGCAAAAGGCATTCGCTGGCTTGGGGAGTATAGAAGCTAAAAGCTCACCTCATATCAAAGACTAGGAACATCCAGGGCTCCCAGCTATGCTGCGGGGCGTGAAAATTCTTTTCATTGGCGACATTGTGGGAGAACCGGGACGAAATGCTGCCAGGCAGATAGTCCCAATGCTCCGAGCGCGCCATGGATTGGACGCGGTGATTGCCAATGGCGAGAATTCAGCGGGCGGCTCGGGCATAACACCCAAAACAGCCACGGAAATTTTCTCAGCCGGTGTGGATGTTATGACGACTGGGGATCATCTCTGGGACCAAAAGGAAGTTACGACGCTCCTGGAAAGCGAACCGCGTTTCCTTAGGCCCTTAAATTATCCGCCCGGAACAGCAGGGCAGGGGAGCCGCGTCTTCACGTTGACTGACAAACCGGCCTTTGCTGTGCTCAATGTGCAGGGACGCGTCTTCATGGCCGAACTGGAAAATCCTTTTGCGGCCGCGCGCGATGAAGTCGCAAAATTGCGGGCGCTCACACGAATCATTTTCGTAGATATCCATGCCGAAGCGACCTCCGAAAAGATTGCCATGGCTCGGATGCTTGATGGCCAGGTCAGTGCCGTGGTAGGAACCCACACGCATGTGCAAACGGCGGATGAACAAATCTTCCCCGGCGGCACAGCTTACTTGACCGATGCCGGATTTACGGGGCCACATGAGAGCGTGCTCGGGCGCGAGATTGAGCCGGTGATTCGCCGCTTTTTAACGAATACTCCCCAGCGATTCGCAGTTGCAAAGCAGCGCGTTCTGTTGCAAGGAGCTATTGTGGAAATTGATAATGTCACAGGCCGCGCCACCGGCATTCAGCGCGTCAGCGAGGCCTATGTGCCGCCACCGCCGGAGTAACGCTCATGCCAAAGGACGTAACAACGCAATGGGATTTCGATGACCTGTTCTATGAACCGAGCCCCAACGCCGCGCCCGGTGCACCTGAATCTCCTGTTGAAAATGAAGCAGGGCCCACGCAAAGCGAAAAGCCGAGTCCAACTCCAAAGCCGGTCCAGCCTGGTGCCGGCCGCAAAATCCTCAGTGTCTCTGAACTGACCGCCAATTTGCGCCAACTTTTCGAGCGGCAGATCGGAATTGTCTGGGTCACTGGCGAAATTACGAATTTCCGACTGCAAAACTCCGGGCATATTTATTTCACGCTCAAAGACCCGAATGCGCAACTTAGCTGTGTGCTGTTTCGTGGCGAACTCATCCCCAACCGCGACTTGCTTGAAGACGGCCAGAAAGTCCTCCTGCAGGGCCAAATGACCATTTATGAAGTGCGCGGGCAATATCAGCTCCGGGTGACCGCGGTGGAACTGCAGGGCATTGGGGCGCTGCAAATAGCGTTCGAGCGCCTCAAGCAAAAGCTGCAGGCGGAAGGGTTATTTGCCACCGAACGGACGCGTGCGCTTCCGAAATATCCCCAACGCATCGGGATCGTCACTTCA
>DASWRJ010000166.1:0-10870 GCA_036403255.1 Verrucomicrobiia bacterium | reverse complement strand
ATTCGGATCATCATGTACCTCCACCACAATTGCTGATATTTTCTGCCAAGCACTTTTTGAGGTTTGCTCCATTATCTCGTACTCCGCCCCTTCAATGTCCATCTTCACTAAATTGATTATGGCATAGGGCTTAATGACTTCTTCAAAAGACTGGATCTGAACGGGGTAGGTGGTCCCCGATTTGTGAAAGAGTCCCGATGCTTGCGGATTGGTGTCGTCATAGCAAAATTGGGCTCGTCTCGTTTGCCCACCCACGGCTTCAGTATGCAAGTGAATTCTTGATGTACACTCGAAGTTAATCAGCCGGTTGATCTCGGCCATCCTGGAGTTCAACGGAGCCGGTTCATAAGCGTGAATCTGACAATTCTGATGGGCCCTGGCACACAACAAACTGAATACCCCGATATTCGCACCTAAGTCCAGAACCACGGTTTGTCCTGCACACTCGCTTAGGAAATCTAATGCAGGCTTGTATTCTCCCGATAATGCCAGGCCGTTAATTACATCCCAATCCTGCGTTGCGCCGCGGCAAGCAAGCAACATCCCATTCCGAAATGAAAGCAGTCGCAGGCGAGGGCAATTGGACCGCAAACGCAAATTTACCGCAGTCGGCCAGTTCTCCAACTGCTTCCAGGCGCGATAAAACGTTTGTAGCTTTTCCAGAAGGTTTATTTTTTTGTGCATCGAACTAGTTTCATTGCGTGGGGCTATAGTCTCGAAGTAATTCCTGCGCCGAAAGATAGCTTGAAACTCGAGAATGCCATTGCTCTCCAATACTTTCGGGATTTCTTTCTCCCCTGCGCCACATGTCCATTTCGCATTCGAGAGCGGCTGCCAAGTCTTCAGCTGAACGGGTTGGCGCCAGTGTCCCGCTTCCAAGCGAGCCGATATAGTTTAAAGATGGGAGCGTTGCAGGCCCAATGATCGTGCAGCCGCAAGCCAGCGCTTCCCCGGCAGAAACCGGAAATCCCTCAAAGCGCGAAGTGAACATGAGGATACGAGAGCCCTGATAATGCCCCAATAAAGAACTGTGAGGTTGCGGTCCCATTATTTGAATCCGCTGCTGGACGGAAGGCGGAAATTTGCCACACAGCTTTTTCATGAAGTCTCCGCCGGAGCCAATCAACACCGCTGCATAGTCTTTATTGTGCTGAAGCGCCATCCCGAGCACTTTGGCAAACAATGGACCATCCTTTTGTAACGCGTTCCATCGTGCAACACCCAGGATTATTGGGCGTTTGGTTACTTGATTGCTGAACTTAAATGATGATTTTACTACGTGCGGTGAAACTTTGATTTTCGGAATACTATCTTCTCCGCCAATCATCCTCAGATAACGCCCGAGCAACTGCTTGGCCATGGGAGACTCAATTAAAATAAAATCAGCGTGAGAGAGGTGGCTTCGGACTTTTCGGTCATAGACTGCAGGACAAAATCGAAACGCTAGTGTCCGCACCAAAGAAGCATAGAATGGATAAGGCTTCTTCGAGTCTTTTGCAGAATAATAAAGGATCTTAAAGAATGGAAAGAAGCCCAGGCGGGGACTTTTTAGCCCGTCGGAATCCATCCGGATGATAAGTCGCGCGCCAGAAGCTTTAATCGCACGGGCTACCGGCTCATATCGCGGAGCTGCCCACGAGTACAAAACGACAACTTCTGCTTTCCATTGCAACCACCAGGCAGAAGTTTTCATCTCCTCCAACGAGGCCAAAATTAGCGGTTGATCTTTCTGAACACCAGAAGGACCTAGGGCAACTAACCGACAATCGGCTCCTGCTTCAATCAAACTTAGGCAAAGTAATCCTGCATCCCGGTCCCAAAAGCCTAATGCGCTGTCATATTGCAGCGGTAAAACGGTTAGCCATTTGGCAGGATCAGTCCTCATACAAATCATCGAGAGCTGCAGGCTCAGTGCTTTTTAGCACAAGAGAGATTCGCACGTTGTTTTTTCTTGCGACCAAAATGAATTGCAAAGGGAGCACATGCTCTTAACCAAAAGTTCTTCTTTTCTTCAAAGCATACAAGCCATATTTTGCTTTCACCATGAAAGGCATCATCTTAGCCGGCGGCGCTGGCTCGCGCCTGTTTCCACTCACGCTTGTCGCGAGCAAGCAATTGCAGCCGGTTTATGATAAACCAATGGTTTATTATCCGCTCTCCACGCTATTGGAGAACGGAATTCGCGATCTTTGCCTCATTTCCACTCCGCATGACTTGCCGCGCTTTCAGCAATTGCTCGGGAACGGCAAAAACTGGGGCCTGTCCATAGATTACCGCGAGCAGGCCAAGCCTGCTGGAATCGCCCAGGCATTTCTCATCGCTGAATCATTTATCGGCAAAGATGCGGTTACCCTGATTCTTGGCGACAACGTTTTTTACGGAGGAGACAGTTTCGGGCGCGCTTTTGCCGATTTTAAAGGTGGCGCAACCATTTTCGGGTATCACGTGCATGACCCACAGCGGTATGGCGTGGTGGAGTTTGATCCAGCCGGGCGGGCCATTTCTATCGAAGAAAAGCCCAAATCGCCCAGAAGCAATTACGCTGTGCCGGGATTGTATATATATGACAATAGTGTCGTCAGAATCGCCAAAGAGTTAAAACCGTCTGCTCGCGGTGAGTTGGAGATTACTGACTTGAATCTCGAGTATCTTAGGCGCAACCAATTAAATGTTTACCGCCTCAGCCGCGGCTTTGCCTGGCTTGATGCCGGGACGAGCAGCAGTCTTCATGAGGCTTCCGCTTATGTGCAAACGATCGAAAAGCGCCAGGGGATCAAGATCGGCTGCCCAGAAGAAGCGGCCTTTAGGCGCGGCTTTATTTCACCTGACCAATTCGAAACGCTCATCCAGACGATGCCCAATTGTGAATATCGCGACTATCTGTTGAATGTCGCCGCTGAAAGCAGACGACTGAGCCGTTCCGGAGTGGAAAAGTAACTTGCTCTGGAGACAGCAAACCTCCTCGGTGGCTTACCGGCAGAATCTCACTTTTCGGTGAGCCTGCATTAAAGGTTTTCTGTATCAACGAGTGTGCCGGGTCCAGCAACCGACCTCAGGGCACAATCACCTTTAACCCTTTTTGCGTTAGGCTAAAGCGCGCTGGCAGGATACCTGCATTTTCTCCTTCGACTTGAAACGGCATGCGATCCGTGCTGGAAACCTGGATTGAGCCGGCGCGCATGTGCTGTGCGCCACCGGAGGAGTAAAGCTGATTCGTCAGCAATCCCCAACCGCATCGTATAAATCCAATCCAGTCCACTCGCGGAAAGACGGAGACCTCCAGGACACCGTCCTGCAAGTCCGCCAGAGGAAAAATAGGAAATTTGCCACCGTAGAATCTTCCATTCCCGATCAGAACCAGCTCTCCGGTCAGAGTTTTTGTTCCGTCAGTGACAACCACTTGTGGCATCTTGCCGCGCATCGCTTTTAAGCCAGCCACTATATAGGCTGCGCCGCCGATGCGTTTTTTCTGTTCCAGATCCACAAAATCGATGGCTCTCGAGTCCAAGCCCGCCCCGGCCATTTGAGCGAAATAACGCCGATGCGGCTGGCCCTCGTGCGTAAATTCTGCCCAGGGCAAATCAATGGCATACTCCCGGCCAGCGCGGATAATGTTCCAAGCCTCTGCGAAACCTGTGGGCATTTTGATTTCTTTTGCGAAGACATTGATCGTGCCTAGAGGCAAAATGCCGAAGGTGCAGCGGCCGAAGGCGCCTTCCACATCACCAATTCCATTTAAGACCTCGTTCACGGTCCCGTCCCCTCCTGCAGCGACGATGATTTCGAATCCCTCACGCGCTGCTTCTGCCCCGAGAATTCGTCCTGCTCCAGGCGCGAAAGTCGCTTTCAGCGTGCATTGCTCCGACAGTTCGGCTAGATGTTGGCGGAAACGAGCCGCTTTTTCACCGCGCGCTGCTGGATTGAAGATGACACAAATCCGCCTCATGGGGTTTGAGATTTATTTTTGAAACGACAGTTCGAGAACTCGGCCTGGCAGCATCCCTATATCCGAGCGGTTCTCGGTTTGGCGGCTGTATTCCAGGATGTAAATCTTTCCATTTACAGTCACCACATCCAGCGGGCGGGCCAATGGGGCCAGAAAAGTGGTCACTTCCGCTGATTCATTCCCCGGGCGCATTCGCACCTGCAAGAGATCAAACCCGGCGTCCTTAGGGTTCTTTATTAAATTTCCAAAACGCGTGACGAGAAATGTGCCACGGAATCCTTCAGGGAAATTCTTGTCCAAAAAAACGATGCCTGCTGGCGATGAGTGCGGCCCAAAGGTGAAATAAGGCTGATCACTATTTCCGCTTGCGGCTGGACCGAAGTTCGCGACTGGCAAAGAAAACTCGAGCCCAGCACGAGGTTCCGGCGTATAACCGTACGGTTTGTCTTTCCAATTGGAAAATTTATACGGAAAACCGTAATGTTTTCCCGGGCGGATCCAATTGAGTTCCTCGGGCGCGTCTGCATCCGGGCCATTATCCGTGGCAAACATTTCTCCTTTATCATTCCAGCAAAACCCGTAGCAGTTTCTCAATCCCTTTGCATATATCTCGATTAGCGGGTGTTCGGATTTCGGGTCCAATCTCCAGATACAAGCCGTTAAAGGAACTTCTCCGCCTGTAAAATATTTTGGATCCTGTCCAGCTTCGTTCCCATCGGTTCGTGAACCACTTCCAACATAAAGAAATCCGTCAGGTCCCTGCGCGATGTGCCCGACGCCATGATTGAATGGCCCAATCCCCCACGGGTAATTCGTCCGCAGCCAAACTTCCGGTTTTGAAACTATCCCGCCTTTTATCCCAGCCGAACGAAAAATCGTAACAATATTGGTGACCAATGAGCCCGATTCATTCCGTTGATCCGCTACGATGTACAATCGACCCTCCTGATCAAACGTAAAGCCTGTCGTTGTAATGTCCCCCAGGGCGCGTTGGATGTACGAGTCTGTACGCAGAATTTGCGTCAATTGGCCACCTTGCAGATTGACTTGCCAAATCTCTGCCCTCGGCCCAAGCACGAAGATCGCCCCGCTTTTATCTGCCAGGAGTCTATGCCCGTGTTCAGATAAACGCGCCACTTCCCGCAGGGCCAACCCGGCTCCTGTTTGGGGAAGTGGCGCGTACGTGTTCGCTTGTTGAAGGGCTGAAAATGTTGGGAACCGCGACTGCGCCCGCGTGGCTTTTACTTGCTCGGGGGTGACGGGTTCACCCGAATTTCCGAAATTGCTGCGCACGTAAGTGAGCACATCGGCTACCCCGGAATCATCCAGGTTCACCGGCGGCATCGTGCCGTCGTAGGCTCTTCCGTTCACTTTAATCTTTCCGGAGAGCCCTTGGACCAGCGGCAGGATGGCTTTAGTAATGTCTTTGGCGAAATAGTCCGATTGCTGTAATGGTGGAAAAACGCCCGGTGCACCTTGTCCACTGGATTGGTGACATATGACACAATTCTGCAGGTAAAGCAATTTGCCGCGCTGTAGTTGCGCTTGATCAGCGGCATTAGATTGGAAAAGAGCAAGGCCTGTCCAAAAGGCAATGGCCCATTGCAGGCGGCGGACTTTGAAAATCATCCCCGCATCATAAGAAAGGAACTGGGAGAGTCAAAGTCGTGATTGAAGGGGATTCGATTGAAACTTGGCGAAATGTGAAAGTGCGTTTCAAAAGAGGGCACCAGCCGAGTTATTCCAGGGAGAATGAAGCCACTTCAGCAGGGGTCATTTCGTTCCAGGAAGTGACGACATAACCGCGCATCGGACCAAATTTCGAGAGAGCTTCGTCATAATGGAAGTTGAAGTGCCCATTCATGGTTGCCGTTTTGGTGACGCTTGCTCCGACAAAGTCGTAGGTGTTATTGCCACCGCCGTTCAAAGAGAAATCCGCGTTCGGAGCATAGATGGCCCCGGTGAAAGCGGCATTGCCGGCAAAGCTTAAGCTGGTATTGCTCGGCAGGCCGTAGTAGATGAAATTTAAAGCCCAGCCCGGGTTGATTACGCCATTGCCGCCGATGCTTCCTGAAGATCCCGCCACATAAAGCTTGAGAGTCGCTCCAGGGCCCAAAGTGATTTGAGCACCGCCGGACATAGAAAAGTTTCCGGTGACATATAGCACAGTGTTGCTGCCGGAGACATACATCGTTTTATTCTTCAAATCCAGGTCGCCCGTGACCTGATAATTGCCGCTGGTGAGAAGATAATCGTATCCGCTGCCCGAGTTTGGAGGTGTTGCCGAAGTAAATGGAACTGGCACGTCTGGAAAGATTACGTTCATATCATCTTTCACGAAGCCTGGCTCAATACCGTTCCTTCCACCCCACGCCAGGTCGCCGATGCTGCCATTCGGTCCAATAGCGACACTGCCGCCGGGTCCAGTTGAAACATGCCCGAGAATATCCGCGTTTCCGACATTGACAGAATTTACCAGGCCCGAATCAGTCGCAACGTCACCATTGGCCTTGTGCTTTGTTGAGTCATATCTCCCGGCAGTGCTGTACGCGCTATCCGTGGAATCGAAGCTGTCGGTGGCGATATTATTGCCTTTCAAATCAATTTGCCCTTTAGCGACCAGTCCCTTGGCGAACAAGGCATTCTTTCCCGTCGTTACTCGTATTCCGCGAGCCATATAGCCATTGGCGGGAACTCCCGCTGCCGCCAGGAGCGTGTGGTCAGCCGAAGCGGTTAGAACTGGCATATTCACATAACCGCGCGAATCTATCATCGGATTATTATTACTTGAGCCTGCAACATAGTTGGAGATGGTCACCACATAATAATTTTCCCCGACGGTCCGCTGCATCACATAAAGATTCCCAACTGTGATCCAGCCATCGCAGGCCAGGTTCGTGCTTCCATGCGCATTCAAATGCGCCATGGCATCTTCGATCCCGGCTTCCATAACCGGAATGGTGGCATTCCAAGCCTGCGAACGCATGGTCGATTGGTTTTGCGAGCTGACCAATCCGAGATAGGCGACCAGCACTACGCCTATGACAGCCGTGATGACTACTGCCATGAGCAGAACAGAGCCGCTCTGGCCCGATTGTGAGGATAACTTTGTTTTCATGCGCCTTGCTTTCGTATAACTATTCGCGCTGTTTGCACGCTTTCAGTGTTGATTTTGGCTCCTAAAATGGATCGCGAACAAAGCCAGGAGACGTCCACCACTTTACATGTAGCTGGTGTGGCTGCGGGATATACATCGTAGCTCCCTCCCACTGTATTTCGCTGTCTTAGGTTGAAGGTGAGCCGATCGCAACCGGTTAACATTAGTCTGCTTTCGGTCGCTTTGCTCCGGGTCAAGGTCTTAGCGGTGGGATCGTAGGTATATACTATGGAAACCCCATCCGAATCCTGCAGTGTCAAAGTGGTCGTGGTATAATCACTGACGCAATTTGCCTGGCGAACATCGCGCGTTAATTGGTCCATCCCGATTCTATTGGCATCATCAAGGTCCACGTAATTAAAAAGCGCGGTAAAGCTCCTCCCCGTAAAATCCATAAACGAACAAACCATGACGAACAGCATGGCCGTGACCGCCATGGTGATAATCGCCTCGACCAGGACCGTGCCGTTCAGTTGACGGCGAGATGAATGAGTATTCAGATGGCGATTAATGTTCATAAATTCTGCAGTAGATCGGAGCCCACGACGTTCCGGCCAGCTTCTTAGTATATGTAATCCTGCATTCCGTAGTGCGAAATGTAAGATGTAAACTGGCGCGAGCGCGGCAGGTTTCCAGTCGTCCAATTCACCGTCACGGTAATGACTTTCATATCGTTGCTATAGGTTGACGTGACCGGCGCAGGAGCAATCGTCATTGTTCCTGTGTAAACCGTTCCTGAATTCGAGGAGATTGGGTCAAAATAGTTCGTGAATGCTGTCGGCACAAAGTTCGGTGTTGAGATTTGGTCCCAACTATACAGGCGAATCGTCTCCATCTTCTCCAGCATGATTTGAGTGGCGCGCAAGTTTTCGCGTCCCATTTGCATGGTAAACATGCCCGAGGTGAAGCCGGACATGACCGCGCCGATGGTGGTGCCCGCGATGCCCATGCCAATGGTCATTTCCATCATGGAAAAGCCAGCCATCAGTTTGCGGAGCTTTGAGAGGTTTAATTTGATTTTCATAACTCGCCTATTCTTATTTGTTTCTGGACTCCTTTTAGCAACTGCTTTGCCATTTCTGCCGAGCGCACGGCTGTAGGTGTGCAGGATCTGCAAAACGCATGGATTTTATTGCCATTTTCGCAATCGAGCTCGTGAAAGATGTTCCAAATTTTTCTTCCCACATTCAAAGATAACCGCTTCCTGTCTCATTCGATCAAATTCTTGTCTGCGTTCGGTACACGCCTCCGCGCGGCGAGTGTCCATGATTTGGAAATCATTTTAAATTGAGGTACAGCTCGCTTGACACTCAGGTCTTTATTGGCGAACAGCTCCTTTTTGTATGTGCAATTTCGCGAGCCTCAAAGCATTGTAACTGCGCATGAAAATCGTCACCGACGAACGATGCACTGGCTACTCAAGCGTGGGACATCCTGAACGGCCGGCCCGCATCAGTAAGACTGTTGAAAAGTTGAAAGAGCAAACTGCTTTGCCCATTGAATGGGAAAAGCCCGCTGAAGTTTCAGATGAAGTCATTCTCCGCGCACACACGGCCGAGCATCTCTCGCGCGTCAAAGCTGCTGCCAGCCATTTCGATGGCGACACGCCCGCTCATCCAGGCATATTCGAACACGCTTTGCGTTCTGTTGGCGGCGCCGTTCAGGCTATGCAATTTGCTCGAAAGGGTCAGCGCGCCTTCAGTCTTTTGCGTCCGCCAGGCCACCACGCCACGCGTGAGCAAGCGATGGGTTTTTGTTATTTCAACTCGGTTGCAATTGCCTTGCTCCAGGCGCTTGCCACCGGCGCTTCCAAAGTAGCCATTTATGATTTCGATGTGCACCACGGGAACGGGACTGAAGCCATTTTAGTCTCTGAGCCACACACGCTCTTCTGCTCCATCCATCAGCATCCATGTTATCCTGGCACTGGCACGTCCAATGTTGGCCAAAATTGTTATAACTATCCTCTCGCCCCGAAGACCGCACGTGCCGGCTATCGGCAAACCCTCACCAAAGCGCTTGGTGAATTGGCAGCACATAAACCAGATTTGCTCGGAATCTCAGCCGGTTTCGATGCCTATGCGCGCGATCCACTCGCCCAAGAGACACTCGAGGCTGAAGATTTTCATTGGATCGGCGAGTCCATTCGCAAATTGGGAATCCCATGCTTTGCCGTTTTGGAAGGTGGATACAGCAAAGACCTGCCCGAACTGATACTGAGCTTTTTAAAAGGCTGGGACGGCAAATAATTAGGGAGTGCCCGGTGTCAAACTTTATTCAGCTTCGCGTTTTACTGCAAAAACCACAAGCCACTGTAAACTTTGGGATCGACGAGCTTCCCGTTCTGCAACTGCTTGCTTAGCCACTGATGTGCCTTAGTCAATGAAACTTTATGGACAACAATTTTCTCCGAGTCATCTCCACCTCCAGCATGCACGCAGCGCAACTTGCTCGCTCGAAAAAGCGTTACCACTTCCGAACTAATCCCGGCTGAAGGAGGGCCTTCGGTTAAATAACGCATTTCTCCTGCTTGATAGCCAGTCTCCTCCAATAGTTCGCGTTTGGCGGCTTCGGCGAGTTCTTCATGTTCAGAACCTGCAATGTCGCCCGCTAAACCAGCCGGTAATTCAATCACGTTCTTTCCTACAGGTGGACGAAACTGTTCCACCAACAGCACTTCACGCGCTGGTGTTAAAGCGGCTATCGCTACAATTCCGCAAATTGAAGGCCGGTCCGCAAATTCCCAAGTGCCGACCCGCACAAAGCTCACATGCTTGCCGGTGTAGAGAATTTTCTTCCTGGAACGTGGCGAACGGTCTTTCCGCTTCTTTGCGCTTTTCATGAGAAACTATTTCTATCTGCGCCTCGTGGAAGCAAGTCAAACCGCAGGCTCAGGCGCTGAGGACAGAGAGCAAGTATCGGCGTTCCTCCTGAATCTCGGCGGCTGAGGAAACCGTATGGGCAATTTCCTCTTCGAGGATTTCGCGATAGCGGCGGCGCAACCGGTGTATAGTCACCTTCACGCTTCCTTCTGTGACGTGAAGACGCTTGGCGATTTGAGCATAGGCTTCACCCGTGCCCGTGAGCAGTGGCTTATACTCTGCAAATGCAAGTGCGTTCCCGGCATTCTGCTGCTCTTTTTCCAACCGGGCCAGCACTCGCTCGAGCAGTGTCAAAGCCCAGCGGCGTTCGTAAAGCTTATCCGGACTCTGCAGATTCGCCGGTTCTATGGCGTAACGTTCCTCAGCACTTAATGCATCCAGCGCGAGCGGCTTCCGCCCTTCGCCGCGCTTTCTGGTGCGAATTTTGTCCCACTCATTAGCCAGGAAGCGCTTGAGCGCGACCAGGAGAAAAGTGCGGAATCGGCCTTTGTTTTGATCCGCGGCGCTCAGATAATTGTTCTCCAGGCAGCGGCTGAAGAATGATTGCACAAGGTCTTCAGCGTCGCTTGGACTATGTCCAAGTCGCCGGATGTATGCATAAAGTGGATACCAGTAAGTCTGACAAAGGGCTCCCAAAGCTGCTTCAGCCGTCTTAGAATCCTTTCTCGCCGCCAGTACCGCGCTCCAATGGGTTGTCACAAACCAGTGGCGGCCGGTTTTCCCTTCAACTTCTCGCGAGCTCTCGGACATACTCCGACATTAATCAAGAATGCCTAACCGAGCATCAAAAACGTTTCCAGCTATTGAATTAGCAGCGCATCTTGGTTGCACTTTTGGAATACACAGTATGCGTTAGTCGTTTTCCACCCCATTCATCAATACGCC
>DASWRJ010000165.1:0-8578 GCA_036403255.1 Verrucomicrobiia bacterium | reverse complement strand
CGCCGCGCTGCCGAGTCAATGCTCGCGGAAGGTTTGATCGATCCTTCGCATTTTCACGGCACGATCAATTGCAATTGCGTCAATGCCAAGGGCGAATTGGCCGGGACCACCACCACGAGCGGGCTGGCCTGGAAAATTCCTGGCCGAGTGGGCGATTCTCCGATACTTGGCGCTGGCCTTTACGTCGATGGCGAGGTCGGCGCCGCGGGTTCTACTGGCCGTGGGGAAGCGAATCTCTTCGGCCTTTGTTCATTCCTGGTTGTGGAACAGATGCGCAACGGGGCAAATCCGAAGGATGCGGGCATGGCGGCGCTGAAACGAGTGGTGGCAAACACGATTGAGAAGCGATTGCTTAACAGCAAGGGGCAGCCAAATTTTAACGTGAACTTTTATGTTCTAAACGCGAGGGGAGAATTTGCAGCCGTGGCTCTCTACCCAACTCCTTATGCACTCTGCGACGAAGATGGCCCGCGGACGGCTCACGTCGAAGCGCTCTTCCCGGGAAAACCAGAAATTTGAGGCGCTCACTTTTTCCCTTCTTTTTTCTCCATTTCCTGGACGTCGGCTACGTCGATGACATGCTTCCAGTTTTGCTCTATGCGTTGGTAGCGCATGTTCTGCTGCTGCGTTGCTCCAGAGTTAAGTTCCAGTTCCACATTCATGATCACCTCGGATTCCGAGGGTGTTTCCTGGGATAATATCCGATAACCCTTAAAGCCGAGGTTTCGGTCCTTGGCCATCATGGGAAACATGATCCCTTCCTCCACTCCAAAGCCGAGCTTTTTCGCCTGTTCCAAAGCGTCCGGAGCCATTTTGGCGAGCAGGCTATTGAGCATTTGCTTGGCGGCATCAGTGATCAGAATCGAGTCTTTAAATTTTTGAATGTCCCCATTGTGAACTGCCCAATGTGCAGTTTGCAATGAATCGAGCGGCGAGTTGAGCCCAACATTCGCCCAGGTTTCTGTCGGCACGAAAACGCCAGTCCCAGGCAGGTTTTTATCTTTCGTATTTCCGCTGGATGCGCGCAAGCGCGTGTTCTCTTCCTGAACTTTGAGGAGATCGATTTGCTGCGCGCGCAGGCGCGCCGACTCCGCACGAAGCCGCAAGAGTTCAGAATGTTCCTTCAACAGCCTCTCATTTTCAGCTTGGGAAGCGGCAGCATCCGATAGAGCAATTTTGCCAACCTCAGTCGCGCTATTGGCGAGCTGCCTCTTGAGCTCAGCGTTCTCCGCTCGCAATCGACCGAGCGACTGCTGTTGCACCAGGACCGGGATGGAGATGCCGGCCACCATCACTGCGCCCATTGATAACAATTGAATCTTTGTCATACCCAATAATTTTGCTGTTAGTAATGCAATGCCAGGACCGGTTGTGGCCGCGCCAGACAATGCCCCCGCTGCTATGACAGTGGCCAACCCGGCCGGAACAGCGCTGGAGACCTGTATTGTGCCGAGCGCGGCAGAAAGCGCGGTGGCGGAAATCGCCACTCCTTCGCGCTGAAGCAACCGGCGTAATTTTTCGAGCGCGCGGCTTATGCGTTTTTGTGCTGCATCGTCGGAAATGCCCAGTGCCAGCCCGACTGTGCGAAAGTCTTTGCCTTCGAAAAAACGGAGCACAACTGCGTCACGTTCGCATGGGTTTAACCTGGCCATGGCGTCATCCAGCACGGGCGCGAGTTTGGTCCATGCAGCATCTGCGGGTTCATTCAGATTGCTCATGCGTACGGCCTCCTGTTCACGTGCCTGTCGGCGATGCTCGGCCCGGATGGCTTTGGCGGAGATAAAGCAGGTGTGGCGGTAGAGCCACCCGGCAACGACCGTGTCCCGCGGTATGGCTGCGGCCTTCCTGGCGAAATCTGTAAACACCGTTTGCGCAATATCGGCAGCTAAAGCTGCATCACCGTTGGCCTGGCGCAGGGCAGTCGAATAAACCAGCGATAAACTTAATTCCACTATGTTACGGAAAGCCTCTTCGGACCCTGTTTCCGAATAGCAGCGTAAAAGTTCGTTCAAGTCTGGCATTGTTTTTCACCTATAAGAACCCGCTGGATAGGAATTTCCGACATAAAAATGAGACGCGCTAGAGCCAATGCGCAAGAAGGATGTTCGATTCATGGGCTCCGATAGGCAGGATGTTGCGCTGTGCTTTTCTGCGAAAGCCGCTGGATTTCTGGAGCAGCACCAATTAAGTTGCACCGATATGTTTGAAGTCATTAAAGACGGTTTCGTAAAGACGCAAGAGAAGCTCAGTAGCTTGCGGAGGTTTCTTTGACGTCCCTAGCGCGCAAAAACGCCTCGGCGAAATCGATTCTTTGATGGCTGATGAGAAATTCTGGAACAACCGCGAGCAAGCCCAAAAACTCATCGAAGAGAGCAATTCGATTAAGAAAAGAATCGAGCCGCTGATCCAGGCGGAAAAGGATTTGGATGACCTGAAGGTCATGGCCGAACTGGGCGAGGCCGAGCCACCGGATTCCCAGGCCAAGATCGAAAAGGAACTCGACCGCGACTTATCGCGTTTGACTCAGACATTGGAGTCGCACGAGCTGGAAATTTTTCTGAGCGGCCCGCACGATCGAAACAACTGCATTTTGAGCATCAACGCCGGCGCGGGCGGGACTGAAGCCTGCGATTGGGTGGATATGCTCATGCGCATGTACCAGCGCTGGGCTGAGGGACGCGGTTGGAAAGTGGACGTTACCGACCTGCTGCCGGGCGAAACGGCGGGCGTCAAGAGTGTGACCCTGCTGCTGGAAGGTGAGTATGCCTATGGCTATGCCAAGGCCGAGCGCGGCGTTCATCGTTTGGTGCGCATTTCGCCATTTGACTCAAACAAACGCCGCCACACGAGTTTTGCCAGCGTGGATGTGATCGCCGAAATTGAGGAGACTTCATCTGACATCCAAATCCCACCGAGCGATTTGAAAGTCGACACCTTTCGTTCTGGCGGCAAAGGCGGGCAAAACGTGAACAAGGTCGAAACAGCCGTGCGCATCACGCATATTCCGACGGGTCTGGTGGTGGCCAGCCAGAGTCAACGCTCGCAGCATCAGAATCGCGCCACCGCCATGAAGCTGCTCATTTCGCGTATTTACGCGCAGCGCGTGGACGCGCAGAAACAGGAAATGGAACGCTTCTATGGCGAGAAAGGCTCGATTTCCTGGGGCAACCAGATCCGGAGTTATGTATTTCAACCGTATCGGATGGTGAAAGATTTGCGCACAGGGGTGGAGACCAGCGACGTGCAAGGTGTGATGGATGGCGACCTCGACCCGTATGTAAACGGCTGGTTGCGCGCCGGTTGCCCGACCAAGCGCATGTCTGGAATCAAGGATGTGGAAGACTAAATGCCCTTTACAAGGTCGTTCGGCTTTGCAACTCTCCCGGGCGATATGGCAAAACTGACAAAATTAGTCCCGGTGCTGTTGCTGGCTTTGTTGTTCATCGGTTGCGAGAACACGCGCATTATCAATCTCACGCCCACGACCCTGCCGCGCAATGCCAATGGGCTTTACTTGATCGAAATGGCCATCGAAACGGACCTGAAGGCGTTGCGCGAAGCGTCAGTAACGCCCATGGTCATCGTCGGCTTTGAAAAATATCCGATGAAAGAGACGCTGAAAATGCAGCATCATCGTTTCGAAGCGCTTGTCCCCATTTCCACTGATAAGAGTTTCATCGAATATCATTTCAAGGTGGATTACGAATACAACAAGTTCGGGAAGCCCGGCAAAGGGAGTATGCGTTCTCCGGATTATAAGCTCACGATTAAATAATCGGAGCTGGAAGCAGGTCACACCCGCAATTTTTCACGAGCCGGAACCTTTCATGGCTGCCGTGTAAAGCGCAGCAAAGTCTGAAACGCTGACTGGCCTTGGATTGAAACTGGCCGTCCATTGTTTGGCCGCCTCCTCAGCCATCGTCGGGATCATCGATACCTTCACGCCACAATCCGCCAGCGAACGGGGAATTTGCGCAATATCCAGCAGCGACTCCAAATGGTGGATAAGCGCGTCGAGGGCAGCTTCGAGACCGTCACTCACGCAGGCAATCTCCGGCGCGGAAGCCAGCTCGGCATATGCCTTCAGAGCTTCGGGTTCGAGCGCATTAAATCGCACAACATGCGGCAGCATCATCCCCACGGCCTGGCCATGCGCGATGCCATAATGCGATGTCAGTGGGTTGGCGGCGGAATGCGCCGCGCCGAGCATACTATTCTCAATTGCCATGCCCGCAAATGCCGCCGCGAGCAGCATACGCCCGCGCGCTTCCAAGTCCTGCGGAGATTCGAAGATGCGATGGAAATTCGGCACGGCCAGTTTGAAACCTTCGTGCGCGCACATTAGTGAGAAGGCGTTCCGCTTTTTGCTGACTGCGGTTTCGACCACATGCGCAATCGCATCAATGCCCGTGCAAGCAGCCACGCGGCGCGGTTGTGATAGTGTCAATGCTGGGTCGAGCAGGGCGATGCGCGCAGCGGCCTTTGGATCGAGGCAGGCCATCTTTTGATGCGTCTGTTCGTCCGCAATCAGCGCCGCGGATTGGCACTCGCTGCCAGTGCCGGCTGTAGTGGGTATTGCGATCAGCGGCAGCATCGGTTTGGTTGCTTTGCCTACCCCCCAATAATCCTGCATGCGACCACCGTTAGTGAGCAGGAAATTACAGCCCTTCGCAGTATCCATGCTGCTGCCGCCGCCGAGTGCTACAAAAGCGTCGATGCCCGCGCTTTTTGCTAGAGCCAGGCAATCATCGACCACTCGTGTGGTTGGATTTTCGATCACATGATCGAATTGCACGACTTTGATTCCAGAAATCTCAAGGCTCTTAACCGCCCGGGCGGCATGACCAGCAGCGGCCAGGCCGGGATCGGTCACCAGGAGAACTTTGGAAGCATGGATTTCGCGGGCGAGCTCGCCCAGGCGCTCGAGGCTGTTCACCCCAAAAACTATCCGAGTGCGAGGCTGGTGATCAAAGGCCGCGAGGGTCGAAAATTGAGGCAACGTCTGGGTCACAGCCATGGTTTTTGTTTACCGATCTTTTTAGTCAGACGATTTGCAACTCACGTTGTTCAAAGGATTTAGCTCAAGCCCATTCAATCGAGCGCCGTTTGTAGAGGAACTCAAACATGTTCCCTTCATGCGGTTGGTCCCATGACACTTTCATGGTGGAAATCGGGCCGATGTTAAGCCGTTCCACCAGCGAAGATTCCAATAGTTGCTCGATGAATTGTTTATCTTTGGTGATGGCAGTCACCGCCAGGGAATGACCAATTTGCTTTAGCATTTCTGACTGCGGGACCTGGATTACGCTGGCGTACGGGAACAGAAATTCACGATTGGCCAGAGGATGGGCGAATGAATCGCAAAGCACAATTGTGGGCCGCATATAAACACCACCATCGAGTTGCACCTTGCGCGGGCCGCCGCGATATTTAGCGGTCACGTCTGTCGCGCCTGGAACTTTCAAATCCTGCTCAATCGCGCCCTCGATCGCTTCCGCCATTTTTGGATTCGCAAAGCCGGAGAGCCGCGCGTTTTCATCTGTCGCGGGAAGCGGAGCGAATGAACCCAGCTTTTTGGCCAATGCATCCGCGATCTCGGCAGCGTACTTTGGAACGACCACTGCGGAAGCATTGATGCAACTGCGTCCGCCATTGTCTGAAATGGTTGAAACAATCAAATCGATGAACTCTGGCCAGCGCTCGATTTCATCCTCGCCAATAATCACTTTGCTGAAGCCTGGACCATGAATCTGAATGGCTGGATTATTGGCGTAAGGCTGAGTTGTATTTTTATCTCCGAAGATCAAAGCGCGGCCACAAGATTTGAGAATCTCCCCTGCCCCTTCATGGTCGGTAGGATAAAAACCGAACGCCTCCGCTGGGGCGCCAGCCGCAATGAATGACTGGATGAGACGATAAGGTGTCCACGGTTCTTCACGGCCGGGCTTGAGCACCACCGGGATTTTTAAAGCGATTGCAGGCAACCAAAGCGAATTGACAGTCGGCGAGTTGC
Source organism: Verrucomicrobiia bacterium (assembly GCA_036403255.1). Taxonomy (GTDB): domain Bacteria; phylum Verrucomicrobiota; class Verrucomicrobiia; order Limisphaerales; family JAQGOV01; genus JAQGOV01. Next base: position 2,565 of record DASWRJ010000165.1, on the reverse strand, counting down.
TGGGCATGACCAGGCCCAGCGCCTGAGTCGTCGGATAAAAGCTGCAAGGTGAGCCAGCCTGCTTCCCGAAACCGGTATCGATGATGGCAAGGTCCAAACCCCGCGTCAGGCCGTTCAGGACGGGACGCATATTGGTGAGCGCACCGTGAATTTTGGTCATGTTTCGCCGAATCAGCACATGCGGCAGAGCGCTGGTCATGGAAAGGATTTCGATGTAATCCTGAGGCGACTGCACGTGCCCTCGATCACCGAGCGGCAATGAAGCGTTCAGAAACAAGTCACCAGCTTTGGCTGAGATGTCGATGAGTTGCGCAACAGAAAACTTTTTCAAAGCGGCACGCGATTGGGCGATGCGCTGAAGGTCCTTGCGGATGATGCCGGCATTTACGGTACTGACCTCGGCTTTGACCTGGCCATTGCGATGGTCGAGCACGGAAATTTTATCGAGGCTTTCGTATGGTCGCCCCAATCGCAGAACCGGAATGTGCGGCAAATTCATAATTCCCCAATATAGCAGAAATTCAGTCGCGGAATCGTTTGAAAAACCACAATTAATAGACTCCTTCGACAATGGTTTTCTCCATCGCGCCGAAAGGCCGAACTTCTGCCACACCGTCCCAGGCGTACGGGGCGCGCGGTTCGCGGCGAATGGCTTCATCGCGCTCAAGGAATCGAGGCATGAAGAATTCCCTCGTCAATGTGGTCAATTCAACGCGGCCCCATTCTCCGTAATTTTTGAGAGTGGTGGTCGTGTTAGGATCGACAACGCGCAAAACGGCGCGCGGCTGCGGAGCGTAGTAGGTGATTGAGAATTTGTCTTCCGGGCGCAGGGGCACGCTGGCAGCCAGGCCCATGAGTGTATTGCCGTAAGTAGGATAGAATCCAATCCGCCCTTCCAGCACTTCTTCGACAATAAAGCGCACGTATTGCGGAGCCATAGTCGTGCCGCCGCAAAAAACGCCGCGAATACCGGCCTCCCAGAGATTAATTTTTTCGGCCAGCGCCTCCAGCAATTTGGGTGTCGTAAACAGCCCGCTTACGCGCCGATGCTTTAGTATGGTGACCGCTTGATCCACCACGTGCTCCATATAGGCCTTGGCCTGCTCGTATTGCTTTTGAGCGAGCACCTTCTTCACCCAGCGCGGATCGAGATCGATGAAATAACACGAGCTCCCGCGCACATTCGCGAGATGCTCAATCGCGAGACGCAATCGACGCGGGCCAGTCGGGCCCATCATCAGCCAATAATGATTGCGCGGAAAATGTTCGTCGGAAATTTTATTGGAGAACTCGCTGTAATCGACTTTGTAATCTTCCCAGCCGATGCGTTGCTTCGGCATGCCGGTAGTACCGCCGGTTTCGAAAATATTGAATGGCTTGCCTTTGTAAGCTTGTGGCACCCAAACTTCGGGCTGTAAATCGCGCAGCCATTCGTCCTGAAAGTGCGGAAACTTCTGCATGTCCGCGAACGTTTTGATTTCCTTGCGCGGATCCCAACCAGCCTTCGCGGCCCATTCAAGCCAAAATGGAGATCCGGTTTGAGGTGAGAAGTGCCATTGGATAATCTCGCGCAAATGCGAATCGAGCTTTTCCTGGGCAGCTTGGATGGCATTTTTATCTACAGTCGTGGTCATGCGGTTTACTTCGATTGTCGTTCGAGTTTATAGAAAGGTTTGGTCATGCTAGAAGCGTAAAAATATCTGCTTTCGCGTCCCACGCATAGTGCGGGCCGACGCGGTTGACATGAAAACCAGGCGCCATGGTCAGCGAGCGCGCCTACTGCTTCAATTCAACTTTAGGCACTTCGTCGGAAGCCGCTCCAGTATTCGAGAAGGCCCAAAGATGAGTATTCGACGCCACGTAAATCACGCCATTAGCCGCAATCGGTGTGGAATAAATCGGCGAACCAAGATTTGGCCCATCCATTTCCTTGCCATCAATATTTACCTGGCTCAGGATTTTTTTCTGCTTTGCGACAGCCAACACCACAAAATCGCCATCTTCATCGCCGACGTACACTTTTCCATCGGCGACTAGGGTCGAGCCCCACATGTGCGCCTTCATGTCGTGCGTCCAATAAACTTTGCCCGTTTCGGCGTCCATGCAATGGACGAATCCGGAAAAGTCATTCACGAACAGCAATCCGCTCGCGGGATCAATCGAAACGCTCGCCATCGTCCGATGGATATCGCGATTTTCCCAAATTAAAGCGCTCTTGTCCTTCGTGATGTCTCCGGATTTGGTAGCATCCAGGCAAACGATTCGGCCAACGCCTTCGCCGTGCTCCGGGTCTTGCCCAATCGATACGTAAATTCGGTTCTTATAAAACACCGGAGTAGCGATTATTTCGCTCGGGCCATTCGCGTCTGGATACTTGATCGCTTTGCCATCCTGCATTTTGTATTCAGGTGGATTGCAATCATATTTCCAAACGGTCTTAAGCAAGCTGGTGTCACCTTCCTTTACCGGCTTGGCATCAAACGCATAGCAAAATCCGTCGCCGCCGCCGAAAAAGATAAGCTGTTTGCCATTCACTTTGCCCGTAGATGGCGAACTCCATAGACC
>DASWRJ010000164.1:0-4759 GCA_036403255.1 Verrucomicrobiia bacterium | reverse complement strand
AACCTTTCTTTCGGTCAATGGCCGGCGCTGCTCCCGGTGTCCCCTGTAGTTCCACGATGTTCGCTTTGCCATTCACTTTTTTGGCCAGCCACTCCGCTGCCATTTTCCCTTCTGCAATAAAATCCGACGCTATCAAGGTTGTGTAGAGCGAATCATCCGAAACCTTTATCCCGCGATCCACCAATATGACCGGAATCTTCGCGCGCTTCGCTTCCCGCAACACTGGTTCCCAGCCCGTCTCCACTACCGGGGCGAGAATGATTGCGTCAACTCCCTGGGCTATGAAACTGCGCACAGCCTTGATTTGGTTCTCCTGTTTGCCTTGCGCATCGGAAAACTTGAGCGTGACAGCGCGCTTCTCTGCCTCGGATTTTATTGACTCAGTCTCCGCCGTCCGCCAGGCGCTCTCTGCCCCGACTTGCGCAAAACCGACCGTGAGTTTCTTCGGTGCGGCCTCAATTAGAGCGATATGCCCGGTAAATACCATTGTGAACAGTGCCAAAAGCAATTGCCTGCGTGTGAGTGTATGCATGAACAAAATGGTACTAGGCGCGGCCAAACGCCGCAAGCCGCTGAATTTTCACTCCTGCCTTTACGCGCTGCCTTGCGCTTGGCATAAACGTGCGATTCAAATGATTAAATCAACTTGGACCCTGCTGTCGTGTCTGGTCGGAATGCTTCTTTGCGCAAGTTGCAAAACACCCTCGCCCGAACAGGATTCAGGCCTGCGCCAGAGCCGTGTCCTCGATGTTCCCGGACAACAGAGCAATGGCATGGTCCGCCTGCCCAACCAGTGGTACTTAAAGCCCGCCGGCAAGCAGGTTTTTGTCGGAGATTTTCCCGCAAATATGGCGGTGCACCCCAGCGGCAGATGGGTGGCCGTGCTTCATTGTGGTTATGGCCAGCATGAGATTCTGGTCATCGATATTGCCGGCGGCAAACAAGTCTCCCGCGCCGCCCTCGATGAATCCTTTTACGGAATCACTTTCTCCGCCAATGGCAAAAAACTCTTTTGCAGCGGGGCCGGCGACGAGACCGTCCACAGCTTTTCCTTTGGCGACGGCTATCTGGGCGATCATCACGCCATAAAATTGCGCGACCACAAACTCCGCGCCATTCCTGCCGGGGTTGCCAGCAGTGCCGATGGAAAAATGGTTTTCGTCTGCAACGTTTGGGGCCATCGCGTAACTGAGATTCAACTGGGAGACAAACTAATATTTCGAGAGATACTTTTGAGCACCAATGAACTGCAGCTTTTTACCGACAAAAAGCAGACCAATCAGGACGAAGCTTCGATCACAAAACGCGCCGAAGCGATGCTCGAAAGCGGACAAATGGGCGAGCCGTTTCCCTATGCCTGCCTCCTCGATCCACGTCGTCCACGATTGTACGTCTCGCTCTGGGGCCAGGCGGCGGTCGCAGTCATTGACACACAGACTCATGACATTGTACAGCGCTGGAAAACTGAAGAGCACCCAAATGAAATGCTTTTGAGCAGATCTGGAAAATATCTTTATGTCGCCAATGCCAACCGCAACACGGTGAGTGTCATTGAAACTGCGACCGGAAAAACAGTTGAAACGCTCATGGCCGAGTTGTTGCCCAATTCTCCGCCCGGTTCCGTTCCTAATAGCCTGGCGCTTTCACCCGACGGTACTGCGCTCTATGTCGCCAACGCCAATATCAATACGCTGGCCGTATTCGACGTCTCCGAACCAGGCAAGAGCAAATCTCAAGGATTTATTCCAGTCGGCTGGTATCCGACCTCAGTGCGCGCTACGCCAGATGGCAAACACCTCCTGGTAGCTAACGGAAAAGGCGTGATTCCAAAATCAAACCGCCACGGCCCACAACCCGGACGCGAAGGACTCAGCTCCGCCAGGGAATACATTGCTGGTTTGCTGCAGGGCACAGTCAGCATCATTGACTTGCCCGCCAAAGATAAATGGGAACAGCAAATGAAAAGCTGGACCGCTACAAGTTATAGTTGCATGCCGCAACGCGCTCCCATTGGTACGAATCAAGGCATGTGGTCAAACCCAATTCCCCGTCGCTTGGGCGGCGAATCGCCCATTAAATATTGCCTCTACATTGTAAAAGAAAATCGCACGTATGATCAGATGCTGGGCGATATGCCCGAAGGCAATGGCGATCCCGCCCTTTGCCTGTTCCCCGAGCGTGTCACGCCCAATCATCATCAACTCGCGCGCGATTTTGTGCTGCTGGATAATTTTTACGTCGAGAGTGAAGTCAGTGCCGACGGTCACGAGTGGACCATGGGGGCAATTGCGACCGATTTTGTCGAAAAAACTTGGCCACTCAGTTACGGCCATAATAAACACAAAAAATATCCTTACCCCGCTGAAGGTAATTTCGCCATTGCGGTTCCCGCAGGCGGTTATCTCTGGGACCGCGCCAAGGAAGCGGGAGTAACTTACCGCAGCTATGGCGAATTCGTGAACAACGGTAAAAAAACCAATTCCCCCGCCACTTCCCGCGTTGCCACCTTGCAGGGCCACTTCGACCCGTGGTTTCGGGGCTTCGATGTGGATTACCCGGATTACAAACGCGCCCAACGTTTCATCTCTGAATTGAAGCGCTTTGAAAACGAAGGCGAAATGCCGCGCCTGCAAATCCTGCGCTTGCCGAACGATCACACCGCCGGAACTTCAGCCGGTAAACTCACCCCCAGCGCCCTCGTTGCTGATAACGACCATTCCCTCGGCATGGTGCTGGACGCCGTCACCCGCTCAAAATTTTGGCCTCAAATGGCGGTTTTTGTTGTCGAAGATGACGCTCAAAACGGCCCGGACCACATTGATGCCCATCGCACCATTGCCTTTGTCATGAGCCCCTATGTGAAGCGTGGGACGGTCGATTCTACTTTGTATTCCACCAGCAGCATGCTTCGTACAATCGAATTAATCCTGGGCTTGAAACCCATGTCTCAGTTCGATGCTGCTGCATTGCCCATGTATAACAGTTTCCAGAGTGCGCCCGATCTGCGCCCGTACAACGCTGTTTTTCCGCGGGTGGACATGAAGCAAAAAAATGCCAAGACCGCCTGGGGCAGCCGCGAATCGAGCAAAATGAACTTCGCTAAAGAAGATGCCGCCGATGATTTGAGACTCAATGAAATTATCTGGCGCTCTGTTAAAGGACCCGATCATCCCATGCCCGCGCCCGTCCGCGCCGCGTTTGTTTTCGCGCATGACAAGGATGATGACGATGATTGATTCCTGCGAAAACAAAGACCGGCAGTGAACCGCCTCAGGTTTTCTCTCTTGCAGCGAGCTTTTCCCGGATGCGCGAAATATTCGCTTCGATACGCTCGAGGTATGGGTTAGGCCCGTTCGGGTAAGGCTCGCTCAAAAATCGGTACAGTTGGAGGAAGTCTCCATTTATTTTTGGGAACACATATTTTTCCCAAAATGCCGGAGTATTTTTCATCAGGTCCTCCGCGCTTGAGAATCGATATCGCACCGAGCGCGGGTCATTGTAATAATGTGTGGCCTCCGTAAACTCCTGGTATAACACCGGCAACTTATCTACGTAATCTGGCGCGGCCATTTGCCCCAGCAAATCCGCCGTGGCCAGCGCAAAGCCAAGCATCTTTTCCAGTTCGCTCCGGAAGGGAATTGTTTTCAGGTCAGCATTCACACCCGTGCAACTAATCAGGTTTTGCACAATGCTAATATCTTCTTCGCCAAAACCCTGCTGCGTCAGAAATTCATTAGCGAAATGCCCGCTCCGGCTTACGTGAATGGGAGTATATTTCGCCCCAGTGCCTTCTTTATCTCCACGCTTTTTAAGATAACCAGTGTCGTGGAAAAGGATGGCCAAAAGGGTTAATTCAAACATCCGCGCCGAGATTTCGGGCGTCGCACCGGTGAATTGTCGATTGTGCAGCAGACGCGCCAGACAAAGGGTTCCCTGGAGGGTATGCTCGAAATCATGGTATAACGCGTCGATAGGAGCATAATCAGCATACTGCCCAAAAAAGCACTGCTCGGCCCAGCCAAACGCGTGCGAGACAAATCCAGGATTGCCGTAAGGAAAGAGCCGTTTGTAAATCGTAAGCACTTGCTCTTCGACCTGACTCGGCACGCGCGTGTCGATCTGCTGAAACATTTATAAAAAATGTAACCTGAATCAGACATTTTGCAGCAAATTTCTGGATCTAGCATATCATGCGAATCTTTCGCCGCCTGCCGTGGCCTTGCGCGGGGGGATTAGATGGCCAGTTTACGGATTTCTGTCTTCGTGCCCAGAAAGCCCCCGATGCTCCGGTCCGCCAGCTTGCTGGTCGCGCCGTCCTTCGCCTGCATGAGATTTGCCACTACGCGTTGCGGAAGCTTTTAGATTACTCATTTCGCGCGTAGCTTTGGTGCCGCGGCCTCTGTTACGTGAAGACGAGTTTAAGGATGCAGAAGATCGATTCTTTCGGCGCATAAAACGTTTTTCTTTTGGTTTATGATCTCGAGTGATCACGGAAAGACGCTCGACCGTGCTAAGCACAAGCGCAATGGGTAAACGGCTGCTCTTGACATTTGTTGACCGTAGCTCGAGACGCCACTACTTTTGCGCGATGGAACAGGACCTCCCACCGGTAATCGCAGAATACCAGACGCCCAAGCGGAGCATCGTTCGTAATTGTATGAGTATGCTCATACTGTTGGCCTATCCGATTACACTCGGGTTACTGGGAGCGGCACAAATGAAGAAAAAAGCGCAGCCCATGCTAACGAGCAACACGATT
>DASWRJ010000163.1:0-3969 GCA_036403255.1 Verrucomicrobiia bacterium | reverse complement strand
CCAGAAGCACTTGCGCGAATTTTTCCCAGCCACCCAGGCGTTTGGGGGCCGAGGCATCGCTGAATTCTGCTTTTGCGCTCCACTCCTGAAGGTGCGCCGCCTTATTCATGACATCGCCCATTCGGATTACTGGTGACCAGGCGAAGTTCTCTCCTTTAGGAGCGTTGCGGCATTCCGCGAGAAAATCGATCGTCTCACCGCGATGCACCACTAACCGAGGCAGACGGGTCGCGGCAGGAACTCCTTTCGCGGCCGTCCAGGTGCCGAGCAAACCAGATTGGCTCGAAACAATGCGGCCCACTATTCCGTTCCCTGCTTTATTGCCGCAAGCGAGCATGGCCTCAATCGAAATCATGCCGTCGCGCGGAGCAGTCCAGCGTCGCACAGCCGAGAGACCTTCGCTCGTCAGCCCGCCATCCGCACTGAGCCGGACCATGCCCAGGCGCGGCTTTTTGGGATCGAGCGGCAGTTGCCAAACTCTGCCGTCGAAGGAAGTCATGCGATTGAAATCTTTTACGCGCCGCGCGGCACCATCGAAGTGCCCGTAGCCATATTCCCACGGTGTGTCGCCAACGGAGCCGGCTTCCGCCGGATTGGCTTCACTGCGCAGATAATTAAACGCCAAAGTACGTTCCATTTCGCTCGGCTTACGCTGATAAATCAGCCGGTAGAGCAGATTCAGTTTATCTTCATCGCGAGCCAATGCCTTGAAATCCGGGCGGCGGACCAAGTCGCGACCTTGCTCGACGACGAGGGCACTGTTCATCATGAAGAGCGCCTGTTGCGGGACAATCGTGTTGTCGCGCTTGCCGGTGGTAAGATCGGGATTGGCGAAATCGAACGCGAGGAACATGTTGGGCAGTCCACCTCGATCGACAAAACCGTAAACCGTCCGGCGGGTTGAATAAGGCTCGGAGTTTAGTTTCACAGGCGGCCCGTACATGGTGGTGTCGAGTTTACCACCGATGTAGAGGATGCTGTCGCGCAGCGCTTCAAAATCGAGGCGACGACGATTCATTTGCCAGTAATAAATATTGTTCGGATCAATTTGCGCGAAGCGGGGATTATCATCGCTGCTCTGCTGGTAAACGCTAGAAAGCATGATAAGCCGGTGCAGCTTCTTCATGGACCAACCGTCCTGAATAAATCGGCTGGCCAGATAATCAAGCAACTCAGGATTAGTCGGCGGCTCAGAGCGCGTGCCGAAATCATCAGGGGTTTTCACCAAGCCATCGCCGAAATGGTGCAGCCAGACGCGATTCACGGCCACGCGCGCGGTAAGCGGATTTTCGGGGGTAGCGATGGACTTGGCCAATTCGAGCCGGCCACTACCCTGCTTGAACGGCGATGGACTTTCTCCAGCGAGGACCTGGATGAATTGTCGCTTCACTACAGGACCGCGGCTGCCGGGATTTCCGCGCAAGAACACATAGGAATCGCGCGGGCGGTCGGCATCTTCCAGGACTGGCGCGCGCGCCGGGGAGCCGGGATGCGTCGCCTTCACGTCGTTCACGGCACGTTCCAGGGTGGCTAATTTATTGCGCAGCTTGTTATCGCGGTTGATCAGGTCGGCGAGACGGCGTTCATCAAGATTCAATGGCGAATTTTTCGCATAGAGGACCTGGCGCGCTTCTTCATAAGTTGCGTCCTCCAATTTGTCAGGCATCGGCACCGCTGTGCCGGACATTTTTTTGTGGTTTTCATAGGCCACCATCGTGCTCTGCCAGCGCTTCTCGATGTCCATGAAAAGCGAGTTGTAGCGCGCCGCCACCTGGAGGAGCGAAGAAGGGGGCGTGGCAAACATGCGCGCAACTAAAGGATTCAGCGGCTTGGTCTTGTTGCTGTTTTCGTAAAACTTTGTCGAGAGCTCGCGCGCCTTTTCGACGAAGCTGCTTGCGTCCAAACTTTCAAAAGCCAGCCAGGGCGCGAGTATGGGATTGTGCTTCCTGGCAGCAGCTTTCAAGACGTTATCCCAACCGGCAGCAGTTTGAGGCACCAAACCCTTGCGTTGAATGAAAACATTCCGGGCTACTTTGTTCGTGCCGGCCATATTTTTATAATCATGCAGCGCCAGCATGTAATCGCCTGATTTGCCGTTCCGCTCCAGGGCCAGTTCGCGCCCGGTTTCAAACTTGAATGTTTCAAGCACCGCTTCGGCGGCTTCCACTTGCCGCAGGTAATCGTGATATAACGGCGTGTCTTTTACAGGCTCAAGCAGCGGACCTTCCTTGGGTTCGGTGCAACTGCTGAATATGCCGTGCAGGCTGTAGTAATCTTTTTGGAGAATGGGATCGAACTTGTGGTCATGGCAGCGGGCGCAATTGACCGTCAATGCCATCGTGCTCTTGCAGAGCAAATCAATGCGATCATCTATGATGTCATTGATTTGGTTGTTAAAACGATTTCCCAGCGTCAGATAGCCGAGGGCCGCCAGGGGACGCTTATCGTCGCTTGTCACAATCTTGTCAGCGGCAATTTGCTCGAGCAAAAAACGGTCGTAGGGCTTGTCTTCGTTGAGCGAACGAATGACGTAATCGCGAAAGGTATAGGAATAAATGTAACGCGAGTCGCGGCCGTTATTCACCGGCCCTTTAGTATCCGCGTAATGGCAAAGGTCGAGCCAATAGCGTCCCCAGCGCTCGCCGTAACGATCAGACGCGAGCAGGCGATCCACCACCGTTGTAAACGCGTCGCTGGAATCATCAGCCAAGAAAGCATCCACTTCCTTCAGCGTCGGGGGCAGCCCTGTGAGATCGAACGTCGCACGCCGGATGAGCGTTACCTTGTCGGCCATGGGCGAGGGTGCCAGGCCTTTTTCGGTCAGCTTCGCGAGGATGAATTTATCAATGGGAGTTTTGCTCCAGCCTTTTGGGTCAGCCACGCTGGGTGGTGTTGGATTTGAGATGGGCTGAAAGGCCCAATGCTGTTTGGCTTTGGCCAGATCAATTTTGTAATCGTGCGGAGCGTCGCCCGCCTTGCGCGGGTCCGGGGCACCCCGGCGGACCCAATCTTCGAGATCCGCGATTTGCGAATCCGAAAGCTTGCGATCGTTTGGCGGCATCTGCAGGTCTTTATCTTTGTAGTGAACCGCCTGGATGATGAGGCTTTTCTCCAAGTCTCCCGGCACGACCGCCGGACCGGTGTTACCACCTTTGAGCATGGCTTCGCGATTATCGACGAGCAGACCACCTTTTACTTTCTCGGCATTCTGGCTGTGGCATTTATAGCAGTTGTCCGCCAGAATCGGTCGGATTCTGCTTTCAAAAAACTGCAGATCGTCCGGGCTGATTTTTTGGTCAGCCGCGTGGAGCGTGAGCGGGAGAACAATACTAATGACCGAGGCGACTTTTGCCAAAGTAAATTGCTTCATAGGCAGCAGCGAACTGGCTCAGGCCAGGAGTGGCTTGACAACATTTCCGTAAACATCGGTCAATCGGAAATCGCGACCATTGTACCGGTACGTGAGCTTCTCGTGATCGAAGCCGAGCAGCCAGAGAATCGTGGCGTGCAGATCGTGGATGTGGACTTTGTTTTCGACGGCGCGCGAGCCGAATTCATCCGTTGCACCATAGGCTTGTCCGCCTTTGACGCCGCCACCCGCCATCCAGAGGCTGAACGCGCGACCATTATGATTCCGGCCAGGAGTGCCGCCCGCCATATTGCCATCGGCGGTTGGTGAGCGGCCAAACTCGCCGCCCCAAATGACCAGGGTGTCATCCAGCATGCCGCGTTGTTTTAGATCGGTCAAAAGGGCCGAGATTGGTTTGTCGCATTCCTGCGCTCGTTGGGCCAGGGCGGTTTCGAGATTATTATGATGGTCCCAGCCTCCGTGCCAGACCTGCACGAAACGCACTCCTTTTTCGAGCAACCGCCGCGCAACGAGCATTTGCCGCCCCTGCTGCGTGTCAGTGCCGTACATGGTGCGAACTGCTTCCGATTCTTTGGTGATGTCAAACGCGTCCATGGCTT
>DASWRJ010000162.1:0-4215 GCA_036403255.1 Verrucomicrobiia bacterium | reverse complement strand
GTTTGGCCATGTCCGCAACCGCTTTGCTGTCGCCAATGTCGCAGGGGATTGGCAATAAATTGCTGCCCAATTTTCCCGCTTGCTGAATAGTTTCCTGAAGTGCTTCGGCGCGCCGGCCCAGGATGGCCACTTTCCAACCTCCCTGCGCCAGCTTGATGGCAATGGCCTGCCCAACTCCACTGCCGGCTCCCGTAATGACTGCTGTTTTCATAGAATTGGTTCTAATTCCAGCCACTTCCCCTGCTCTGCCGATTTAACCGCCGCATCCATGACGGCTTGCGCGCGAGCGCCGTCATAGAAGCTGGGGACGCAGGGGCGTTGATTGCGAATGGCGTCGATGAACTCCCAGGCTTGATCGTAGCGGAAAGTGATGAGCGGGTCTCCAGAACGCGGGTCGCGTGGCGAGCCGGGATAAACCCAGAACTCCTTTGGTACCGGCAGCACTTTCATACCGGGGCCACCCAGCTTGCCGTATTGCAACTCATTCCACTTGCCGGTGGTGAATTCAAATGACCCTTCGCTGCCATTGAGTTCCACATAATCGAGGCTGCGCCAGCCTTCGTTGCGGCCACTGGCGAGTTTCGAGCTTTCGAGCACGCCGGTCGCGGTGTTTTTGAAATCAGCCAGGATTGCGACCCAATCATCTGTGTCGTTGGCGAAGCCATCGCGCATGGGCGTGAGGTTTTTTAAATTGGCAACGAGGCGCTTCATGGGACCGACGAGGTGGTGCGCAAAATCAATTCGGTGCGAGAGCATGTCACCCAGTTCGCCGGTGCCAGCCAGCTTTTTGACCTGGCGCCAGCCGACATTGCGCGTGCCCCAATCCTGCAAGCGGCACGAACGAAAATGATACGGCTTTCCCAATTCGCCGTTTTGAATCAGGTGGGTCAGATAGCGCATGGCCGGTACAAATCGATAAGTGAAAGCGGTCATGTGGCGAACGCCAGCTTTTTCAGCCGCATCAGCCATGCCCTTGGCATCTGCATAATTCAAGGCGAGCGGCTTTTCGCAGAGCACATGCTTTCCGCTGGAGATGGCGGCATGCGCGATCTCCGGGTGAAGAAAGTTGGGCGTGGCGATGATGACGGCCTGGACGTCGTCGCGTTTCACTATTTCCCGGTAATCGCTACTGGCCGTGGCAACGCCCGTGTGCTGCCGCGCTTGGGCCAGCACTGCTTCACTGGCATCGCAGAGGGCGGTCACTTTGACCTCTGGACAAAGGGCCAGACCAGGCAAATGATTTTGCAGCGTGATCCCGCCGCAACCGATAATGGCAACACCGATTTGTTTCATTTAAAAAGTGGCCAAATCCTGCTTGGAAAAGGCGCGGCGAGCAATGCAAATTCGACATTATACAGCCAATGCCCTTCTGCTATATTGGATGTGACTATGCGCTATTTTGTAAAAGCTCGCGTAAAAGCGGGCCGCGAGAAAGACCTGCTGGCGGCCATTGAAGATGGCTCCTTGGGCCGTGGCTCCATTGCCGGTGATGAATATCATTATGACATGGAACAGGCGCGTGTCGAAAAATCCGGAACGGTGGCATGGGTCGAAACTTGTTTTTGCGCAACGCCACTGGCGGAGGAGCGGCCGTATTGGGAAAAATATTTTGAATTGCTCAGCGTGAAAGATGCGCATTCACGTCGCAATTGCCGACACGAGAACGGCAGTGAGCCCTGGGCGTGCTGCGATTGCGATTGCACGAAAAGATTGGAACAAAGATTGCGCCTGATCGGCGAAGGATTTTTGGAATCGCTGAAGGGAAAGCTAAAATCCTAACTCATTGAGACTCTCACCGCGTCAAGCAACTCCGGATCACGAAGCGGCTTTGTTACTTTGATTCTGCTCCCCATTCCGGGCGGTGATGTGGAAGTTCGGCGCGGAAATCGCCGAGGCTCGGCCAGAGCAATCGCTGGTTTAAGTCCACTTCAGCCATGGTGACGGTGCCCCATTTTTCCGCCTTGGCAACGGTTTTGCCTTCGTGATCGAACACACCCGTGAGCATCCAATTCCGCGAAATGTCCTCATAGGTGCTGCTGACGAGATAAACATGATTTTCGCAGGCGCGGGCGCTGGCGAGCATTGGATTGCAACCCCAGACTGGCCAGGCGATCACTTCCGCGCCGCGCATCGAAAGTTGGCGGGCGACTTCAGGAAAAAAGCCATCGTACGGCTAAACGCACTTTTCGCGGTGGAGGCGCATTTGTTTCAATGAGCGAAACGTCGCTCCACTCGACGCGTCCACGAATGGCCCATTGGAAATGCAATTCAATGACAGCCTGGGCGGCTTTGGCTGGCGCACGATAAACTCCGGCAATTTCAGTCCAGCCATGCTTATCCGTGTCCAACTCCCCTGGATATTCAGGCTCCGCACCGGCAGCAAACCCTTGCAGCACATCTGTGACGGTCTTTTCTTCGGTTAGAACCGATTTGCCCTGTGCGTCCTGCCAAAGAATCCGTGCCACTGCGCAACGGCGGGGAGTGGAAACATTTTTGACTCGGCGCAGGGCATGGAAGGCGTAAAAGTGTCCCCCTTCTATCGCAACCGGCTTCGCCCAAAACCCGTGCAACCCCTCGCGCGCATCCGTTTCAATCATCCAAGAGCCCGATTTGTTAGGGCCGCCTTTCGGCTCAAAGTGAAATTCAGGTTTAAGCTCGTCGCGCGGAGTGGCGGTGCTCCAACCTTCGGGCGCGGCGATCGGCTTCGCGGCATGTGCCTCCATTCGCAAGAGCACAAGGCAAGTTACAAGCAGACACAGAAATTGGCGATGAATTGGAAGCATAGCGTGCGCACATGATATGCAATTGGGAGTAGATTGGCAATCGGTGGATTTTCAGCGTAACCAACAAAAACTCGCCTTAGCCGGTAACTTCTAGGCCCGGCTTAACGCATTGGCGCTCACAAACAAATTGCGGGAGCGAAAAGCCGCCGGACTCTCATGCAGGAGAACCGCGCGCAGCCCAGCCCACGGGAGTGCAAACCAGGGACGGTGGAGTTTACGGTCTTCCGACCAGGCCCAGGATGGAACTGCCATGCCGTGCTCGCCAGCGAGAGTTTCCGCAACGGCGGCGAGGTAAGCATCGCAAATCTCACCCTTCTCCACCACTTCAACGAGCCGTTTGGGTTGTTCCGCCAGCCGCTCTGGACCAGGCGCAAATCGAAATTCATTAAGAAAATTGCGCAAACAAAAGATCAAACGACTCGCCGTTCTCGGTTAACTGGGCGACTTCAGCGAGAGTTTGAGGTCTCATATTTTTCCAATTGAACTCACCACGTCCACGCTGGAGCATTCGGATCGATTACCTTTTCACCGACCATGAATACCAATTCGCGCTGGAACACGGCCTGCGCCACATCCGCTTTTTTGCGCGCGGCCAGCACTTCGCGATAGACGGGACCAGTCGTTTCCATGTGCAAAATGATTCTGCCGGGCAAAATCTCAGCAGTCACGCGCTGCACAAATTGCTCGTGGGCGCGATCGAGTGAGTCGCCCAGGCGCAACAAAGCGGAAAGCCCTTCGACTATTTTGCGGTCCGGCTCGGGCATGGCAGCGAATTCCTCGTGCTTCATGGCCGGGCCGCCCTTGCGATGATAGCGCGCGACCAGCGCAATGATTTGCGCTTCGCGCGGGGTAAAGTGCTGCCAGGGATGCTGGCGAATAATGCGCGCCGATTCCTTGTGATGGCCCTCGCCTATATTGTCGAATTTATGCCCGACATCATGCAAGTGGCCAGCGGCTTCCAGCAGCAGACGCTCGCGATCCCCCATGCCGTGCAGAGCAGTCAGCCCGTCAAAAAGTTGCAGCGCCAAATTGGAGACATGCTCCACATGCGCCGGGCGGTTCTCCAACCTGCGCATTAAGCTGCGGACTTCTTCGCGCGCCAGATGCTCGCTCATAGCGGTTCCAGCAGGGCTCCAAACCGCAACCCGCGTGTGGTGATATGCATCTCGGAGAATTTAAAATGTTCCATGACGGCTTCGTAAATGGCGACACCCATGGGGATAATATCGGCGCGTTTGGACGGCATGCCAGCAATGATTTTGCGCGAAGCGAGCGGTTCGTTCCAGAGTCGTTGCATCCAGGCATTCACGCGTTCGCGGCTGATGCAGCGGCCTTCGATCTGCGCGCGATCGTAATCGAGCAGTTGAAATTGAATGCGGGCCAGGATCGTCGCCGCGCCGCCGGTGGCAATCAGGCGCACTTTATCCCGGGC
>DASWRJ010000161.1:0-4187 GCA_036403255.1 Verrucomicrobiia bacterium | reverse complement strand
CGGAGTCGCGCATCACCTACGCTCGTTTCGAGTTTAACGCCAATAGCACAACGACTCCTTGCATCGAAGTGAACGTGGGTAGCGCCTTCCTTGACCACCTTACTTTCGCCAACCCCGCCTCTCCTTACATTCATGTCGATGGCGCGTCCTTCACGATCAGTGACTGTTATTTCCCCGCTCCGACAACCGGGTTTGAATTGTGCCACGGGACCGGTGGAGTCCGAAGCGACGGGCACGGTATCTTTGCTCGAAACTTTTTCGGTAAAGCCAATAATTACAACGATGTGGTGGATTTTACGGGCAGCCAGCGCGGAACCCCCATTGTGCAATTTATTAATAATGTCGTGATGGGGGGGGATGATGATGGGTTCGATCTCGACGGCACGGATGCCTGGGTTGAGGGGAACATCTTTATGCATATGCACCGCAATGCCGGCACCCCCGATTCTTCCAGCGGGGTGAGCGGCGGCTTTTTTAAGTTTGCAACGACCGGAGAGCCTGCGGGCACAAATAATGAAACATCGCAGGTCACAATTATCCGCAACATCTTTTTTGATGTCGATTCCGCCTGCGACGCCAAAGAAACCAACTTCTTTGCCATGTATAATAATACCATCGTTCACCAGACCCATGTCGGCGGCGTAGATCCGATTGGATCGGTTTTTGTGGTTGCGGACCCTAATACCGCCGAAGGCCACGGCTTTTACTTTGAGGGCAATATTGTTTCTGACATCGAGCAATGGACTCGGGGTGTTACCAATGCAATAATTACGCTGAGTAACAACATTATTCCAATCGCTTGGACGGGCCTAGGGGGCGGAAATTCCATAACCAATCCCGTGTTCAAGCATGTCCCCGCCGTTTCGGAAACCTTTTTCACAAATTGGGCGCAGGCCCAAATCATGTGGGATTGGTTGAGCTTGCAAATGAACTCCCCAGGTATTGGCACCGGTCCGAACGGCACCGACAAAGGTGCGGTCAATCCGCGCGGTGCCAGCATTTCAGGCGAACCTTCTGGTACGACTACCCAAACCAACGTCACCCTCCATGTGGGGATCAATCGCACGGGCAATGGGATTTCTCCTATCGACTGGCCCCTGGGCTCCGGCTATATCGCATATAAGTGGCGGCTTGATGGCGGAGCCTGGAGCGCTGAAACTCCGATCAATACTCCTATTACTCTGAACGGTCTCGCGGACGGTCCTCATTACGTTGAAGCCTCCGGCAAAAACGACGCGGGCTTTTACCAGGACGATCCAATTTACGGCCCGGACGCCGTCGTTACACGCACCCCAACCTGGAATGTCCAAGCCTCTTTGCGATTTTCCTCCACGATGCTTTCGGGCCAGACTTTGAATCTCACGTTCACGGCTGTGGCCGGTAACACTTATACAGTCCAGTACAAACTAAACTTGTCCGATCCCACCTGGACCAAGCTCTCCGATGTCCCGGCCCAACCCTCCACCGGCCCTTTTGTGATTACGGAGCATGTTGCTGGCCTAAGCAAATTTTATAGAATCGTCAACCCCATGCAGCCTTAGCGATGGCCAGGGGTTGGTCACGCCGGCGCGAGCAGCGCCACCGGAAAGCTGGCTAACATATCTGCCAGAGCTAAATGGCCTCCGCCGCCCTGCGGTTGTGCCGTAATCCGTTCCTCGGTGATGACATTCAGCCATGTCCTCTCACCAAGTAGCTCCGGCACCGCAACACTCGTGTCCTCCCAAATGGGCGCTCCCACCGGCGGCCGTTCCTGCCCCTTGCACAGGGTGTAAACCAGCCTCGGCGCCACTACTATGCAGCACGCTTCACCGCGCCTCCGCATGAACGCGCAAACATTTTCCGCCCCAGCCCCGCTCACCTCCAGCGGCAGGTACTCTCCATCCCGAAACAACTCACGCGCGCTCTGCCGATATCGCAGCACCTGCCGCATCAAATACATCTTCACTGCTCCACTCTCCCAAGTCGCCAATAGCTCTGCTGCTACCGTGCTCGCCATCCTCTCTGCCAATCGCTGCTTTATATCCTCCAACAACGCCCGTCTCGTCTGATAATCCACTGGCCTGCGATTATCCGGGTCCACCAGGTTCAGGTCCCACAGCTCAGTCCCCTGATAGAAATCGGGCACTCCTGGCGAAGCCATTTTCAAGAGCGTTTGGCCCAGCGAGTTGAACACACCAAAGTAAGCCACGCGCTTCTGAAACGTGATAAACCGCTTTAAAAACTCACCATTCCCACGCTCGACCACGCGTTCCAGAAACCGCTTCACCGCCGCTTCATAATCTGCATTCGGTTCCATCCAGGACGTGCGCTCCTTCGCTTCGCGCAGAGCTTTTTCCATATACGCAGCAATCCTCTCTCGAAACTCTGGTAAAACTTCGGCTGGATTCGCCTGCGGATTCCACGCGCCCACCAGCGTCTGATAAAACAAATACTCATCGTTCGCATGCGGCGCCGCTTCTCCTTGAACCAGTTCCTTCATGTCCGCATTCATCTCGCGCCAGGCAAACACTTCGTTACGCCACTCCTCCGGCATTTCCGAAAGGACATTCAAGCGTGCCCGCAAATCCTCTCCGCGCTTCGTATCATGTGTCGCAGTCGCCAGGAGTGTGTTCGGCCAGCGTTGCGCAATTCTCCGGTTGTGCTGATGAAACTCGGCCACACTTACCCCAAACCGCTCTGGCATCCCACCCACCTCATTCAATGAAACGAGCCGGTTGTAGTTGTAGAAGGCAGTATCTTCCAATCCCTTCGCCATTACGGGTCCAGTAAGTTGCTGCAATTTTAGCACAAGCCGGCGGCACTCGTCGCAAGCTTCACCAGCCCAATCCTTTGGGATTTCGAGGAAAAGCAATTGCCGAAGAAATTTCCAAACCACTTCTTCGACCTCAGGTGCCCGCTTTTTGGCAGTTGTACACGCTTCTTCGATTACGGCGCGCTCGGATTCAGTCCACAGCCTCTCCTCTTCAGTCGCATATGTTCTATAGATCGGAAATGCCACGATGATCTCACCGATGGCTCGCCAGATTTGGCGTAAACTCAAATCCTGGGTTTCGGGATGCGCCCTGGCAATTTGCCCAAGATTATGCGCCAGCCAATTCCATTCGCTATAAAATGAGCGCTCCAAAATGCTTCGCTTTGAACGAGCAACGATGTCTGTGAACGGCTCCTTCTCTCCTGAAAATTCCTGATAAACAAAATCAAACGCCTTCTCATTAGCACTATTCACAAAAAGCCCGTTCACCCGCCATAAATAATCGTAACCCGTTGTGCCATCTACCGCCCAGTCCTCGGGTAGTACTTCTTCGCCCGTGAGAATTTTCTCGGCCACCACGTAAATTGCGCTGCCGCTCCCCTGCTGCAAGCGCCGAAAGTATTCAGCGGGATTGTATAGCCCATCCGGATGATCAATGCGCAGCCCATTCACAAAGCCCTCTTGCAATAGCTGGAAGAGGTACTCATGCACTGCCTCGAAAACCTCAGGCCTTTCCATTCTCAGACAAACCAGGCCGGCCACATCAAAGAATCTGCGGTAAGTGATTTCCTCCGGCGCCACTTTCCAATAGGCGAGTCTATAATGCTGTTCCCTCAACAATGCATTCAGATTTTGGAAGGACTCCCCAACACCGGAAGTCCCATTAATCTCGCATAAAAACTCTTTCAACCCGCTTTGAATAGCGGCTGAATTTGCGCTGAGACGCGCGAACGACTGTTGAAGCTGCTCAGTTTGATTTGTCGCCACAGCGGTGTTTTTCTCCCAATGAATGGCACCATTCAGCATCTTCTCGAGTTGCCAAACATCTTTATCACCTCGGCTCCCAGCAGGGATGTTGTTGAAAATCGAACTCAACAATGCTGGATAACTCTCCGGAGCCAGAGGAAAATGATGACTGTAATAGTCGATAAAAAACCACCCGTTTTCAAATCCCAACTTCAATTCGCCGCGAAACAGCACATTGCCAAAGTAGTCACCTAGAACCGGCAGCAGCACTTTATTCTTCATCAAGGGATCGAGCGGCTGCCAATTGATGTCAAAATAATTGGCGAAGCATGAATGGACACCCTTCTCCAGCACATCACGCCACCAGGCATTGGAAAGATCTGCGGCCATGTGATTCGGCACCATATCCAGGAGCAATCCCAGCCCTTCTTCCCTAAGCCGAGCGGCCATTTTCTTGAAATTATGCTCG
>DASWRJ010000160.1:0-3031 GCA_036403255.1 Verrucomicrobiia bacterium | reverse complement strand
GGTGTGGAAGTGCCGTGTGCGTTGATGTAATCTATGTCAGCCGGGTTCAATCCGGCATTGCGCAAGGCCATGCGCATGCAACGCGCCGCGCCTTCACCATGGGGCGCGGGAGCGGTCATGTGATTCGCATCGGCGGTATTTCCGTAGCCCATCAGCTCGCAATAAATCCGCGCGCCGCGCGCCTTGGCGTGTTCAAGCTCTTCCAGGACTAGGACGCCCGATCCTTCACCCATGACAAAACCGTCGCGGTCCAAATCAAAGGGCCGCGAAGACTGATGCGGAGCGTCGTTGCGAGTGCTCATCGCTCTCATGGCGCAAAAGCCGCCGATACCCAGAGGGGTGATGGTCGCTTCGGTGCCGCCGGCGAACATGACTTTGGCATCGCCCATTTTGATGGTGCGCCAGGCCTCGCCGATGGCGTGATTCGCAGTGGCGCAGGCCGAGCAGGTGGCGACGTTTGGCCCCCGCAATTTGTAATACATCGAGAACAGGCCCGAAGCCATATTCAGGATGAGCATCGGAATCATGAAGGGCGAGAGCCGATCTGGCCCGCGGTTCAATAGCACTTTGTGCTGCTCTTCAGTAGTGTGCAGCCCGCCAATGCCCGATCCAATGAAGACGCCAATCTCGTCGCGATCGGCTTTGTCGAGGTCCAGCGCCGAATCCGTGAGCGCGCGATGGGCCGCGGCGATGCCAAATTGCGCAAAGCGATCCGAACGCCGCGCTTCCTTTGGAGAAGGAAAGGAGCCGCTGGGATCGAAGTCTTTGACCTGGCCGGCAATTTGGGTGTCGAAGTTGGCTGCGTCAAAGAGGGTGATGCGTTCAATGCCGCATTTGCCGGCCACTAAATTGGAAAATAAACTTTCGTGATCGTTGCCCAGCGGCGAGACGATCCCGAGGCCGGTGATGACCACTCTGCGTTCAGTCCAATTGCTCGGCATAAAAAATAAACGGGGCAGCCATGGCCAACCAAGCCCGAGCTGCCCCAGAAATTTGTCTCTCTTTTACTTACTGCGGGCTTCGTCAATATACTTGATCACGTCGCCGACACTTTGCAGCTTTTCGGCTTCTTCGTCCGGTATCTCATGGCCAAATTCCTCCTCCAGAGCCATGACCAACTCGACCGTATCGAGAGAGTCAGCGCCAAGGTCCTCGATGAACTTGGCCTCCGGGGTGACCTGGTCGGCGTTTACTCCGAGCTGTTCCACGATTATCTCTTTTACGCGTTGTTCAGTTGATTTTTCAGACATGGGTTTCTCCGCTTTCTGTTGTTTAGGTCTCTGGTAAGCCAGCGCTCGGAAGGCGTCAAGCCTCCAAACAGGGCAATTCAAATCATTTCACAATCGGTCATTCAACGGAACCAAGTGCATTCGCGATGTGTTCTCTAGCGTCATACGCGGCGCGTGTCCAGTGATTATTTTACATGACCATCCCGCCATCCACCGTGAGAACCTGTCCGGTGATGTATCGGGCGGCTGGACTGGCTAAAAACAACGCTGCTTCCGCGATATCTTCAGCTTTTCCGATATAGTTTAAAGGAATTTTCTGGGAAATCTCTGCTTTCATCTTTTCATCCAGCGCGGCCGTCATGTCTGTCTCGATAAATCCGGGCGCGATAGCGTTAACGGTGATGTTCCGGGAGGCTAATTCGCGCGCAATTGACTTCGTAAACCCAATTAAACCCGCTTTGCTGGCTGCGTAATTGCATTGCCCGGCGTTGCCAATCAGGCCAATCACCGAGCTAATATTAATGATCCGCCCGGAACGTTGTTTGATAAAAGACCGGGAGAACGCTTTAGTAAACGAGAATGCGCCCTTCAAATTCGTGTTTAGAACCACGTCCCAATCCAATTCGCTCATGCGCATGAGCAGGCCGTCCCGAGTGACTCCAGCATTATTCACCAGGATATCAATGCGTCCGGCCTCCGTCAGGATTCTTTCGGCGGCCTCGATCACGGCCTTCGAATCAGCCACATCCGCCGCCAACGCCCAGGCTTTGCGACCCAGTGCACGCACTTCATTGGCGACCTTTTCGGAATTTTCCTGCGTTCGCGAAACGCATGCGATGTCTGCCCCAGCGGAGGCAAGCTTGAGAGCGATGGCCCGGCCAATTCCGCGACCCGCGCCTGTTACAACCGCGACCTGATTTGTCAGAGTGCTCATTCGAGGCGGATGTTTTCCGGGCTTTGTTGAACAATGTCAATGCTTGCTTCGGCCATCGGAAAGGCGTAATCACGGCACCAGGGTTAGTCGGGCGGGCCTTCACCGTAATTCCAGACGGGTCTAACACCTGAACCTACGGTCCGCTTTCCAATGTTGACGTTCGTTCCTCTGGGGTGTGTCCATCAGTGTAAGAAACGTGAATTGCCAACCAGATTTTTACGCTCCTAAACTCTGGAAAAAAGATTTGCAATGCACAAACTGCTTGCGTAGCCTTCGCGCCAATGCACAGGGGCAGCGTGTGCCCCTATCGGACGAGTATTAACCCTTCGCGGGAGGAACCTAAATGAGAGCAAATAAATGGACGTTGGCGCTGGCAGCAGCAGGCATACTAACCCTGCCGCCTGTTTCAGATGCCGAAGAAAAGATGAGCCCCATTCAAAGCGCGCTCTCTTCCACTATTTTGAGCGGCTACGTGGATACGTCCATCCACTGGAATCCAGGGACTGGCAATTTTAATCCGCCGGCCTATTCATTTAACAATGTCGCCAAGCAGGATGGCCTCAATCTGAACGCGGTCAAAGTTGGCCTCGAAAGTCCGCTCGATGAAAATCAGTGGGCCGCCGGTTATAAATCAGAAATGCTCTTCGGGCCAAATGCAGCGCTGCTTGGAACTTTGGGTCCGAACAGCCAACTGGCCGTTAAGCAGGCCTACGTCACTCTGCGCGTGCCGTTTTACAATGGGCTCGATTTCAAGGTCGGCGTTTTCGACAGCATCCTTGGCTATGAAAGCACGGATGCGGCCTTCAACCCGAATTACACACGCTCTTACGGTTACACCATCGAGCCGACGACACACACGGGTGTGCTG
>DASWRJ010000159.1:0-8784 GCA_036403255.1 Verrucomicrobiia bacterium | reverse complement strand
GGTCCAGAGCTCGACTTTTCCAAACCGCACCATCGCGATTCCAAGTAACTCGGTCCCAATTTCTCGCGACGATTTAATAATCAGTTTACCAGTCGCATAAGTCCGAATTAGCCTCTTAGTAAGGCGTTCCGCCGGCTCCGTAAATCTACGGTAGTAGTCCGCGTATAGACCCTAAGCCGATTAACGTAGCCGCCCCAATTACAACTTACCGGCTCATATGGCATTCTAGGCAACATGAACGGCGAACACGCGAACAACACATACGCAAATCAAACCATGGGCCGGTCTCACGCCGGGGCCGCCCAGCCAGCACGCGCAATGAAAATTAAGACCAAACTCAGCCTCGGATTCACCCTTGTCGAAATCATGATTGTGGTGGCCATTATCGGCCTCATCTCGGCCATAGCTGTCCCTGGATTCATCAAGGCCAGAATCAACAGCCGCAAGAACGTCTGCATCGGAAACCTCCGCCAGATAGAGAATGCCAAGACGGTTTGGGCCAACGAAAACGGCAAAAATGGCACTGATACGCCGGTAGATACCGACCTGTTTGGTGCTACTTCCTACATCCGCGTAAAGCCGGGTTGCCCTGGCGGCGGCACTTACACCATCACGACCGTGAGCACCCCGATCATCTGCAACCTGGGTCCGGTTGAAGGCCACTCGTTATAATCCTACTGTCCAAGAAACATACGTAAGTAATTGGAAATGGATAGTTTAGGAAATATAAAGCTCTGCCCGGCCGCAAGTAACTCTGGTATAATGCCTGTCACTTTATCGACAGTGTCGGGTTTGGAAAAGGGCTTAATGGGGTCAGTTGGCGGGACCTTTATCGATCACGTAAACCAACTCAGCCATGGATTAAGTGATTCTTCATTTCGTTTTCAACCGGCCAAAGCCAATTTGTGGACAAATTTTCCGCTTTTGGCACAGCAAACGCTTATACAAACACATGCCCAACCCGGCCAACCATGAGCGAACGCAAAAAACAAATTGCCTTTCTTAAGCACCTGATACGCGGCGAGCAATCTGAACATTGCCAGCGCTTCGAAGCGCAAATCCTCAGGGCCGAGAAGGAAGAAAAGTGCATGCGTTGCGCCGTCCTCTGGGTGATCGTGATGGGCCTGCTGGCCCTGGCTGGACTCGGGTATTCCGCAGTGTTTTTGCCCGATTTCTGGACTACGCGCCCGCTCATGCTTATCCGCTTTCTCACAGCCATGACCCTGGCTTCAGCGCTCTGCCTGGTGTTCTACGCCGGTCTTTGGTTCTGGTATCGCGCCAATGCGAACCGTCTGCATGACGAAATCCGCCGCTATGTTCTCTCCGGCGAGCAAAAAAACTCGGTTCCCGAAAACATTCTCCCTGTCCCGAATCAAGACAGGCACCAGCCGGAACTGAGACAAATGGAGGAACTTCCGCTCTCGAAAGCTTCTTAAAGCGTTCTAAAATTGGGGGACAAGCCCCGTGCGGCATCTTCTTCGGCAACCATGGACAATAAGGTCACTTGACCACGGCCATGGCAAATCCATCGTAACCTTTACTGCCAACGGTCTGGATGAAGGTAGCGGATAATCGTGGATTCGCAGCCACCAGCTCATTGAATCGTCGCACGCCCTGGACGCGTATGTCTGCACTGGCTGGATTCACTACTTCCCCATTTCGCACTATATTATCGGCAATGATCACTGTTCCCGGGCGGGAAAGTTGCAAGGACCATTCCAGATAACTCGGATAACCCTCTTTATTGGCGTCGATAAAAATGAAATCAAACGGACCGCGTCCCGTTGCGGCCAATTTGGGCAGGGACTCCAATGCCGGCCCAACTATCAACTCGACGCGTTCGCTGAGGCCGGCGCGCGCAATATTTGCTCGCGCCACTTTCGCGTAGTCTGGTTCCAATTCCAATGTGACGACGCAACCCCCGTTTTGCAGTGAGCGGGCGAGCCAAATCGTGCTGTATCCCCCGAGAGTCCCAATCTCCAAAATATTTTTAGCGCCCCGGACCTGAGCCAGCAGACAAAGCAATTTTCCCTGGTTGGCCGTCACGTTGATACCTGGCAAGCCCGCCGAAGCAGCAGCCTTAAGCGCCTCGTCCAGGACTGGATCGGGGCCAAGCAGCAAACTGCTAATGTAATTATCTACTTCGCTCCATTGCCGCTGGATAGCCGCGGATGGAGCTGCATTGTCAGAAAGCATTCTTTGCTCTTATCAGATCTGCTTGGTTCTTAAAAGCCCACATTCACTGCTCAGGTGGGTCTTGACCTCATGGAGAATCCCGTTATCAGAACGAAATTATCATGAGGCAGGGGCTTCTTCTTGAGGTTTCCTCGCCTTGCCAAAGGAAGTAAAGAAGTATGAAAACGCGTTCCGCTCTTGCCCAACTTTTCACCGCCGCGCTCTGTTCATCGTCACTGTTCGGCCAGGCCCAGCCGCCCTTGCCACCAGTCGAGGCCAGCGCGATTAATCGGCCGCCCGTTTCCTTGCGCGTTGTCGGCTCTAACTTAATGAACCCGCAAGGGCAATACCTTGGGCGTATTGAAGAGGTCCTGCTCCATCCCGTCTCCAACCAAATCGAATTTGGTCTCGTTGCCACGACCAACAGCCCACTCCTCACACCCGTGCCCTGGCAAATGTTCAATTACGTGTGGGACCAGAGCAAAGCGGGGGGCATACCCGGAGCAGTGCAAACGTTTTCTGTCAGCATAGATCGCTTAAAACTGGAACAGGCCCCAAAAATTGCTCGCAACCACAGCCTCGATCAACCACTCCAGGATTGGATGCAATCGGTCTATGCGTTCTATGGGACAAACGGCTTTTTGGCCTTAGGCGGGACGGGCAGCAGTTCCAGCTCGACGAGCGGATCGGCTTCTGGCGGTGGCCAAGTGCCGGTTGCGGCCGCGGCGGGAGCGGCAACGGCGAACGGCGTGAGCAGTGGCGCCGCGGTTGCACCAGGCTTTTCTGGTGGAGGAGATTTTGTTGGATCAGGATTTGGCTCTCCAGGATTTGTGGTGGGCTTCACAACTAACGCCGCAGGGGTGATTACTACAAATCTAGTGACGGGAACAATTACAAACGTGATTAACCCAGGCGTATCGAATGCTTTTGCCATACCTGCCACTGGGACAAACGTATTTCCAGGGGCAACAGGCACCAACATTTTCCCGGGCGCGCCCACTACTCCTGGAGCCACGACCGGGACTCCAGGAACTTCGCAGAATGGACAGAACGGTTTGCCGACAGTGCCCGCCGCGCCTCCAGGTATTAACGTGGGCGGAGGACCTTTCCGACCGATGGTGCCGGTAAATCCAGGCGCTGGAACTACAACACCGCCTCCCGAAACCCAGCCGCCGACTACCACTCCACCCACACAAGTGGCACCGGACGTTGGTGCTGGACCATTGCCGCCAGTGGTGCCCAACTTTCCGAATTTGCCGAGGACTCCTCAGCGGCCGGCCACAGGCGGCGCAGCAACCCGCGGCCGGTAATTATTTGGGAGGCGAAGGCGGTCGCAGATAGCGGGCTAAAAACCGGTATACTTCCCGGCGCGAATCTTTTGCCTCGGATGTGTCCATGAGGTTAAAGCAGTGTCCGCCAGGAGCATTGGTGTAAATTTTCGATTCAAAACTCTTGCCAGCGTTCTTGAGCGCCTCCGCTAATTTCTCTATTTCCATCAGCTTCACATCCACATCATTGCTCACGCCATGAACAAGCAATGGAATTTCGAGCTTGGCCGCGTAGGTCACCGGTGAACGCCGCCGGTACTCGTCTGGATCTTGCGCGAAAGTCTTTCCAATATGAAATGGGGCGGCCAGCAAATCCTGAAATGGTTTGCCGCGGTATTTCACGCGCAATTCCAAATCGCTGACGGGCATGCCAGTGTAAGCGGCCTGAAAACTCCTCGAATGCTGGAAAATATTCAACAACGTGATCATGCCGCCATGACTCCAACCCAAGATGCCGACGCGCTTGGAATCTATGCTGGCAACATTCTGGACCATCCACTCACGCGCCAAAAAAACATCCTCCACCTCCAACCCGCCATAATCAATCATCTCAAAGTAATCACGTCCGTAACCGGTGCTGCCGCGATAATCGGGGGCGATCACCGCGTAGCCTTGCTCGACGAGTTCGCGCACCACGTGCGCCCAATCACGGGTGTTGAAATCGCCATGCACTTCGCCATGCACCAAAACCAGGAGCGGCAATTTGCCCCAATGAAATTTTTTCGGCAAAAATGTGTAGGCGGGGATGAACAAGCTGTTCTTCGGTCCCTGCGGATTCGGGTTGGCTGGTTTGGCGCCGGCCGGCCCCGCGTAGCGAATGCGGTCCACTCGAGCTATATCTTCCAATAACCGAAACCACAGCACATCATCCAGATTTTTTCTGACCTGCTGGTCAGTGAAGTTCAGCGATTGCTCGAGGGTATGGAATCGTTCCTCAATTGGAGTCGGGACCGGTGGGGTTGTTTGGGCGCAGAGCGAATGTATCCAGCAACTTGCCGGCAAAGAAAAAGCAAGGGCCAGCCAGAGCAGGGATTTGTTAGGTTTTGCTAAACGCTGCCCACTCATGATCAATCCTCGGATTTCATCTCGCGATGGGTTAAGTCGAGCAGCGCTTTGGCCACGTTTTTTCCCTGGTAAAGCAGCGCGAATACTTCATCGATGATGGGCGTTTCGACGTCCAACCGACGCGCCAGAAAATAGGAAGACCGGGCGGTCGGATATCCCTCGGCAATGGCTACCGTGTTTGCCAGAATATGCTCGAGCTTTTCGCCGCGCCCGAGCCGTTCTCCCAAACCACGATTGCGGCTCAGACGCGAACAGCAAGTCACCGTGAGATCGCCTAATCCGCTCAGGCCGGAAAACGTTTCCGACTGTGCGCCGCAAGAAACTCCCAGCCGACGCATCTCGGCGATACCGCGGGTAATGAGCGCGGCTTTTGAGTTGTCGCCAAAACCAAGCCCATCGCCAATCCCAGCCGCTATGGCCACCACGTTTTTAAGTGCCCCGCCGAGTTCCACGCCCAGCGCATCGCCACTGGTGTAAACGCGAAAAGCTGGACGATGAAAAAGCGTTTGGACGAGCTGCGCCGCCGCGGAATCGCTGCTGGCGGCCACGATGGCAGTGGGCACACCGCGCGCCACTTCCATGGCCAGAGTCGGTCCGGAAAACGCGCATGGCACGCAGTGCGGCGCGTTTTGCCGCAGGACACCGCACATGGTCAGACCGGTTTCGTATTCGATTCCTTTAGTAACACTCGCCACCACACCGGAGTAATTCGCCAGATTTTTTGTGACCTCGCGAAACGCCTGGGAAGGAACGGCTACAACCACGCAATCGGCATCTTGGACAGACCCTTCGAGATTCGCTTCCAGTTTCCAGTCGCTCGGAAGCGAGATGCCCGGCAAATAACGCGTATTCTCCCGAGACTTCCTGATATCTTGCAGCAATTGCGCATCATGCGCCCAGAGGCTGACGGCATGGCTATTTTCGTGCAGAATTTTCGCCAGTGAAGTTCCCCAGGCCCCGGCGCCAAGCACCGTGACTTTCACTGGACGGCCTCCTTCGGACGCACACCCAGGCGACTCTCAGTGCCTTCAATCAGCCGTCGGATATTTGCCCGGTGCTTGTAAATTGCCAATATGCCCATGGCCGTGGTGACACTGATCATTGTCAAGCTCCCATGCTCGAGGAAATGCTGCCCCCCAGTAATCCAGGTCGCAAACGGAAGAGCTAAGGAGGCGCAAATTGATCCAAGCGAAACGTAACGAGTCGCAGCCAGCACTATTATGAAGATGCTCAGTATTACAACCAAGGCCCAGGGAACCATTGCCGCCAGCGCACCTGCGGAAGTGGCAATCCCTTTGCCCCCTTTGAATTTGAGCCAGAACGTATAGTTATGGCCCAGCACCACGCATAAGCCCGCCACTAAACGGAGATGTTCAATCTCGACAGCAGGATTGGCAATTCGCGCCTGGATCAGATCAACCATCCAGGCCGCCGCTGCGTAACCTTTCAAACCGTCCACCACCAAAACGAAAATGCCCGCAGGTTTTCCCAGCGTGCGGAACACGTTTGTCGCGCCGATGTTTCCGCTGCCCACGTTGCGGATATCCAGCCCTTTCACGCGCGCGACGATATAGCCGGTCGGAATGGAACCGAGCACGTAAGCCAGAATCGCGGTTAACAGGTATGTCAACGCCACGGGGAGGAATCTATGGACTCCGCGCGGAAACTTCCAAGGGAAAGTTATGATTCACACACCGCCGCCTTTTTGCGACCTTTGGCAAGGCAGACGAAACTCAGAGTAATAGGGCATATCAAAAAACGAGCAAACTGGACTGGACACTCTGCACCACCATTTTCTCTGTGGCTCGGTGCTTAACATGAATTCGAAAATAAAAGTAGGCGTGCTTGGAACGGGGTCGCTCGGCAAAGAGCATGCGCGTATTTACGCGGACCTCGCCAAAACCGGTGAAGTCGAATTTGTCGGAGTCTTTGATGTCGTGCAAGAGACCGCTCGAAAGATTGCGGAAAAATACGGAGTAAAAGCCTTCACCTCCGTCGCTGAAGCTGCCGAGGCTTGCCGGGCCTTGAGCATCGTTACGCCCACATCGACGCACTATGATTTGGCTCGCGACTTATTGGCCAGCGGCCGGCATTTGCTGCTCGAAAAACCGATGACCGACAAAGCTGCCCAGGCAACCGAATTGGTGGAATTGGCGCGCAAAGCTCGTTGCGTTCTTCAAGTTGGACATGTCGAGCGATTTAACCCGGTATTCAATTACCTTGAAACTGTGGCCACAGAGCCGAAATTTATTGAGACCCATCGCCTCTCACCCTTTCCGGCTCGCAGCACCGACATTGGCGTGGTGCTCGACTTAATGATCCATGATCTCGATGTGGTA
This sequence comes from Verrucomicrobiia bacterium, assembly GCA_036403255.1. GTDB lineage: Bacteria > Verrucomicrobiota > Verrucomicrobiia > Limisphaerales > JAQGOV01 > JAQGOV01. The sequence continues at coordinate 1,877 of DASWRJ010000159.1, read as the reverse complement.
TTGGCTTTTGTGAAGTCCCCGGTCACGAGCGTTGATGCGGTCGGCATTCCGGTCTTGAGCAAAACCGAAGATATTGCGAACGCGCGTTTGCGGTTCGCCAATGGCTGCGTCGCCAATTTAACGGCCAGCCGCATCAGCCCTGAACGGATGCGCAAGATTCGTGTTTTCAGTGGCGGGCCGATGACCAGCTACATCTCACTCGATTATCGCGCGCAGGAAGGATTTATTTACCGCATCGCACGCGAGGGCGAAGAGGAAAGCTCGCTGCTCAAGAAACTGCTGCACGCCAAAGACAGTGCGATTGTCAGCGAGTTTGGCGGGAAGCGGATCGTGCGCGAACCTGTCCCAATCGCGAAAGACGAACCGCTCAAACTCGAGCTCCAGCATTTCGTGGATTGCGTCCGAAGACAGTTAACGCCGCGGGTCAGCGGCGAATCAGCCAAGCAGGCGCTCGATTTGGCCTTTGAAATTACTGCCCAAATTGGCGCAGCCAAAGTCTGAGCTGATGGCTTTCCCGAAATGAACGCGTGCTCGATCATGATGATTGCAGGTGAGCCGAGTGGCGATTTGCTCGCGGCCGAATTAGCCGGCGCCCTCCGCGAGCAATGGATGAAACCGCTCGCAGCGAAAGTTGAACTTAAATTATTCGGCGCCGGAGGCGAGCGCATGACTGAGGCTGGTGTCGATGTGGTCTTTGACATGACCCAGTATGCGGTAGTGGGCCTGGTGGAAGTGCTGAAGAATTACGGAAAGTTCAAAAGTTTATTCAACGCCCTGCTCGCAGTGGCCATGGCCCGCAAACCTGACGCCATTATCTGCGTTGATTTCTCGGGGTTCAATCGACGCTTTGCGCATGCCGTAAAAGAGCGCGTGCGCTCAGGTGCTTGCGGAGATTGGAACCCAAAGCTCATCCAATTCGTTTCCCCGCAGGTCTGGGCTTCACGGCCGGGACGCGCGGAAAAAATGGCCCTGGATTTTGATCTATTGCTGGCGATTTTTCCTTTCGAGAAAGCCTGGTATGCCCAGCGCACTCCAACGTTTCACGTCGAGTTTGTTGGACATCCAATCCTTGATCGTTACGCCGGAAATCCGCCGATTAATAGCAATGAAAAGCGTCCGGACGAGTTGCCTTTGATTGCTCTATTGCCCGGCAGCCGCAAAGGGGAACTGCGCCGCCACTTGCCGGTAATTTGCGAGGCGCTTAGCCTCATCGAAAAAGCCAAGCGTGTCCGGCACATATTCGTGCTGCCGAATGCAGACCTGCTCGATTACGCCAAAAAGCTTTCCGCAGGCTATCCCCATCTGGTCATGCAAACAGGCGGATTGCCAGATGTGCTCGCCAAAGCCGATTTAGCGATAGCTTCGACAGGCACCGTTACCCTGGAATGTGCCTATTTCGGCGTGCCGACGATTGCGCTCTACAAAACCTCATGGAGCACATACCAAATTGGAAAGCGCATCATAAAGGTCAATTACCTGGCCATGCCAAACTTGCTCGCAAATGAACCCATTTTCCCCGAATATATCCAGGATGCCGCCACGCCCAAGAATTTGGCGCGCGAATCGCTTGAATTTCTGGGCAATTCCGAGCGTCGCAATAGCGTAAGAGCGAAGCTGGCTCGGGTCATTGAATCGCTCGGTGGACCTGGCGCCAGCCGAAGGGCAGCCGAAGCTCTGTTTTCGTTGCTGCATGAAAATTTAAATGCCGAGAAGGAGTAGTCGTTCTCGCAATCAAATTAGCCATAGACTGAATGAAGTTTGGATTATTTATCGCAGCATTAATTTCGCTGCCGGGTGCCTCACTCTTCGCAGCGGAACCTGAGCCCGCGGGCATTGAATTTTTCGAAAAGAAGATTCGGCCCATCCTGGTGGACCAC
>DASWRJ010000158.1:0-7228 GCA_036403255.1 Verrucomicrobiia bacterium | reverse complement strand
AACCTTGCGGCTGGTCAAGAATATGGCCGATCGGATGGCGCACGAAATCGGCAATGCTCTGGTCCCGCTTTCCACACACCAACAACTCCTGGCGGACAAATACAAGGACCCCGAGTTTCGTGCCTCGCTGGACAATGCGCTTGCCGAAGGAGTGAAGCGCATTAGCCGCCTCACAACCCAGATGCGATTTCTGGCTCGCGACAGCTTGGCTACGCCCGAAACGCTGCCTTTGAACCAACTTATTGAAGAATCCTTTGCAGAAGCAAAAAAGCATTATCCTTCGAAATCCGCCAAATTGAAACAGGACGCAAGTGAACTTGTGGTGCTTTCTGGCGATCACGTTGCTTTGCGCCACGCCATGGCCGAAGTGATGCTGAACGCACTTCAGGCTAATCCAGCCGAGAGCATCGTTGAAGTCAGTTCCACGACGGATTCGGACATATCAGGCATGCGCTGGGTCCATATAGACGTGCATGATCGCGGCGGCGGATTTCCGGCTGAAAACCTCAGTCGATTACCGCAACCATTTTTTACAACTCGAAACGTCGGGCTCGGCCTGGGGCTTACAGTCAGCCAAAAAATCATCGAATCACATCGGGGCAAATTGATGCTGGGCAAAAATGGTAATGGTCATGAGGGCGTGGTCCGGATTTCATTGCCTCTAGGTCCAAAATAATAGCGTGCCCGGCAATCGCGGCCTGCTGAAATTGGACTCAGCCAATGCTAAGGACTGGTAACCTTGTTAATCACGATAATTTTATGGCGCGTGATTTAATAACTACTTACGGTCAAACGGTTGCATGAAAACCCGATTTGATTCTTCTGTGCAAGAAGCAGAAGCTCCGCCCGCGAACTCACCTCTAAATCAACATGCCTGGTGGCCTCGCCTTGCCCGGGAGGAAGATGTCCCCGCTTTGGAAGGTCTCATCAAACATTCCGCCCGGGTGTTGCAGGCAAATCATTATTCTTCGGAACAAATCGAAGCGGCACTTGGACCAATCTTCGGCGTGGATCGACAACTGATTCGCGACGGCACTTACTTCGTCGTGGAACACGAGGGACAGATTGTCGGCTGCGGTGGCTGGAGCAAGCGGCAGTCACCTTATGGAGGAGATAGCCATCGCACTACGAGGGATGCGGAGCTTTTGCCTGGAAAAGATCCAGCGCGAGTCCGGGCTTTCTTTGTGCATCCGGCCTGGGCGCGCCGGGGCATCGGTCGCAGCATAATGACTGCGTGTGAGCAGGCAATTCTAAGCGCGGGTTTCAGGAAAGTGGAAATCGTGGCCACCCTGCCCGGAGAACCGCTCTATGCTGCCTTTGGATATAACGTAGTGGAGCGATATTCCATCGCGATGAAGAACGGGTTGAGTCTGGCAGCAGTACGTATGGCAAGGGAATTCCACGCAACCGCCAACCCATAAGCACTCCGCGATTATTTGAGTCCCTATAATGTTTGGGTTGTTCATTGGTTTCTAATAATTCTTGTCCGCGATTCTATTTTCGCTATTATGCAGGCCAGCAACGAGATGAGCCTTTATATCACATCAACCTAACTGACATGCCGGAACCCATTTCAACGGGAACCATGGAACCTGGCGCGCAAAACGCGCCGACTGAAGATTTCAAGCCGACGCTGCTGATTGTGGACGATGAGGAGGGGCCACGGCAATCTTTGCGGTTCATTTTCAAAGAGGAGTTCAAGGTGCTGCTGGCCGAGAGTGGGCCGGAGGCGATCGCGCTGGCCCAATCCAATAAAATTGATGTCGCGGTTTTGGATATTCGCATGGGCGGAATGTCCGGCATCGAAGTGCTTGAACGGTTGAAGTTTATCGACCCCAGCATTGAAGTGGTGATGATGACCGCTTTTGAGACGAATGAAACCATTCGCCAGGCCCTACGTTTGCGGGCTTGTGATTACATCAATAAACCGTTTGAGATTGCGACTATCCGGCGGGCACTCGCCACGGCGCTGGAACGGCGCTCCCTGGCCAGCGAAATCCGCAATAACTCGGAGAAACTCGAGGCGCTTCAATCGGAGTTGCAGCAGCAAAAGGTCGAAGAGGAAATGGCCCGCACGCGCGGTGAGATTTATGCGAGCATCATCCACGACATTAACAGCCCCCTGACAATTATTTCCGGCTTGATTCAAATCATCAACCAGCGCATTGGAGATGAAACCAAGCTGGAAGGCGAAGACCTGGAACTCATCAAAGATCGGCTTAAGCGCATCACCCGGCAAGTGACAAACTGCATAGAAATCTCCCGCCGCTACTTGAGTTTTCTTCGCCAGCGGCCCAATGAGTCAGCCCGCGTTTGGGTCAACCAAATACTGACGGACGTCGGAGAACTCTTGCGAGTGCATCCAAGTTCCAAATCGAATCAAGTCAGTGTGCAGCCACTGGCGCACGATGCCACGGCGCTTATCAACGGCACAGATTTAATCCAAATCCTGCTTAATCTCGCCCTGAACGCATTGCAGTGTTCGGGCTTTCCGCATCACGTGGAAATTCGCGCCCAAGTGCTCGATCATAATTTGGATTTGGATGCCATTGTGGACGGTCCACAGGATCGCTTCATTAATCGAGCCGCATTTGCCAACACCTCGCCGCTGCTCGCAATTGCCGTGAAAGATAATGGCCCGGGCATTCCGGCTGAAACATTGCCGAAGATCTTTGAACCTTACTTCACTAATGCAAAACCGACCGGGACGGGTTTAGGGCTCTGCATCGTGCATCGCTTGCTCAAAGAGGCCAGGGGGGGATTGCATGTCCACACGGAAACCGGAAAAGGAACGCAATTCATGATTTATTTGCAGGCGCGGACGGGCCAGGACGACCGTTGAACTTACAAGACCTCTGAGAACAGAGGCGAAAGCAGGTTAAGGAACTTTTCCAGGCTCGTTGGTTTTTGAGGGCTCGATTTGGGGCTTGGCTCCAACATTCGAGATCGAAGCTTCCTTGCCCGGAATGGTAGCACCGGACTGCTGGCCATTAATCCCGGGCTGTTTGTTCCTCTGTATGGCTTGATAGATTTCTTCCCGATGAACCGGCAATTCGGAAGGCGCTTGGATGCCGAGCTTCACCGTATCTTTATCAATGCGGAGCACTTTCACGACAATCTTGCCGTCTATGATAATGCTTTCGTTAAGTTTGCGGGAGAGGATCAGCATGGCAGTTCATTAGGTTCACACAATCGATTCGTAAAGGGGAGCTTCCACCGGAACAGGAATAGTTTTGGGTTCCACAGAGCGGATCTTAATGGGTACCGGTTCGAGGGTAGTGATAAAGCGCTGCATCATTTCCAGAGAACGCCGTAGGAGCACTTGGTTTTCCTGGGCGCGCTGCCGCACCCGTTCGAGCAATTCATTGTTCTCCTGAAGCAAGGCGCTAACGAGCGGCCGATATTGTCCTGGAAGGAGCGGCAGAAGCTGCGCGAAAGTGGCTGCGGCGGGTTGCTTCAACCCGTTCGCAAGCTGGCGCTGATTATACTCGCGGGTCTCGCGAGCAATTTGAATCATGGCACTTTGCGTATTGATCGCTGCGATTGAGTGTAAAATCTCGTCGGCGCCGCGCAGACGCACCAGTTCCTTTTGATGGTCTAAAAGCGCCAGCATCTCGCCGTATTGCTGCAATTCGTTTCTCAATGCTTCAATAAGTTTTTCCAAAAAGGCGGTCATCGGGTTACTTCGTTCTGCTCGGAGATATTTTGCACTTCGCGCTATTATTAGATGTGGCTCGAATCGGCTCAAAAACACCGCGCATTATGCTACTCGCATCAACCGCATTCTTTGTAAGCAACTTAACACTCATCTATGAATTTCCAAGCAACGCTTATGCCACGGGCTCAAAACACCTATTTTGTGCGGATTTGGTCGTAAATGTCATCTATTTTTGGCAATTCCTGCCCCTGCGGTTTTTATTGGCCAAATTTGGAGGCTGGCTCAGACAAAATGCGGATCGTGCTTTTGTAAGTAGGACTTTATGGCCAGCACGGCCTGCGCATGGATTTGGCAGATGCGGGATTCAGTCAAGCCAAAGGTTTCGGCGATTTCACGCAAGCGCATATCTTCGTAATAGTAGAGTGCTAAAACTTTGCGCTGCATTTCCGGCAATTGCTTCAACCGCTCGGCGATCAATCTGGCCACTTCGCGTTTAAAGGTGCCGTCCATTGGACTTTCCTGCCGCTGGTCGGCCAGACTCTCATATTGCGACACTGAATCGTCGGATTCATTATTGAACGCAGCATCCAGGCAGACAAACGTCGCCGGGCGAATTTGCTCAAGCCATTGCTCATATTCGCTTGGGGAAAGCTTCAGCGCTTTGGCCACTTCGGCATCTGTGGCCGCGCGTCCTTTTTGCTGTTCGATCTGGTGCATGACACCCTGAACTTTGCGCGCTTTGCTGTGGACGGAGCGAGGCACCCAATCCATGCGTCGCAATTCATCAAAAACCGCCCCTCGAATACGGAGCCGCGCGTATGTCTCGAAGGCTGTGCCAGCTTTCGGATTATATTGCCGCACTGCATTGAGCAAGCCGCCCAGGCCGGCACTATACAGGTCCTCGCCATCGACATGTGGCGGCAAGGTCATGGCCAAACGTCCTACTACCGTCCGCACCAATGGCATATACTTTTCGACGATTTGAGCTTCAGTGGCGCTGCCCGGCTTGACCGAGCGCGGCCAATTTGGGTTCCGCGTTCCGGGTGTAAGTTTCGGCTTATTAACCGCATTCGAGTGCGGCACCGAAAGGCGCGTCTTGCGCACCGAGCGGGTAGATAACTTCGGGCGCTTGCCCCGGAAGTTTGTGAAATTTCGTTGACGGAGATTCTTTCGCGTTTTACGTGCCACGGTAGCCTTTCTTATGACGGGCCGCTCGAGTTTTTGTTTCGAGCGGCTACCTGCAAATCTGTGAAATGTTTTCAGCTTCCGTGCTTTATCGCGCTTTTCAGCGGCAGATTTGTCTGGTTACTTATCGCATTCTCAACTGCGCGGTAGTGCTTTAGCAGAAGCTCTGCCAGCCCTGTTTTTGGAGCTTTGATTATGACTGTGAATATGTGGTGAATTCGCCGCAGGCCTATTTTGGCCAGTTGGGCTGCTGCTTTCACTCTGCGGGATTAATTTAGGATTTTGCTTTAGTGGAGGCGTTGTTTCAGCGAACGATGGGCATCTTGGTTTAGTACCAGGAACTTATGGCCCACTCTTGTGGGAAAAACTCTGTGCTGCGCCTTTATGTATAGGCAATAATCATCTCCTTTAAATAGCCGCCCTTCTCTGGTCACTGTTCCCAAGCGAGACAGTTTGGACAGCACGCATATCGGCAAATGTCTCAAAACAGGACAACCGCTGTCCTGTTCGCCTATTGCTCAGACAAAAAGGGGCCAAGTGCTGTCGCTGGTTGTGACAAACGAGCGAAAATCTGTCCAAGAGTGTATTGCACTCCAAACGGCCAAGCAGATCAAAATAGCTGCAGCGCCCTCTTCAACCGAAGCGCGACGCTTTTTGCCGCGGACGGCAAGTCATTGCCCCGGTTCGTCAGTGGCCGAAGCTGTTGCCGGCTCGGAGTTTTTATATCCGTACTCGTTAAGCTTGTTTCGCAATGTCCGAATGCTGATATCGAGCATTTTAGCGGCGTGCGTTCGGTTGCCTTTGCAATGTTCCAATGCCATTAATATATGCTGCCTCTCGATTTCGCTGAGTGTCTGAAAGGCTCCAGTCGCATCGCTTCGGGCTGCGCTAAAGGCCATTAAAGGGGCGGCAGAAACTGCTTTGGAAAGGCCGCTCGAAGGTTCGAGTGTTTTTTGCACCAAACCCAGATGCGACTCTTCCAATACACCGCCTTCATTGCAAAGAATGACAGCGCGTTCGAGTACGTTTTGCAGTTCGCGCACATTTCCAGGCCAATCATGCCGCTGCAGGGCCAGCATGCAACTCGGCGAAATGCCAACCACATGTATGCCGTGCTTGCGCGCAAATCGTTGGCGAAATTGGTCGGCCAGGATAGTTATGTCTTCCTTCCGGTCGCGCAACGGAGGCACTATAATGGGCACCACATTGAGCCGAAAATACAGGTCCTGCCTGAATTCCTTGCGTTCCACGCTTTCTTCCAGATGACGATTGGTCGTGGCAATGACACGCACATCCACCTTGATCGTGCGGTTGCCGCCCACACGCTCTAATTCACGCTCCTGCAGTACGCGAAGTAGTTTGGCCTGCACTTGCGACGAAATCTCGCTGATTTCATCAAGAAGAATTGTCCCACCGTGGGCGAGCTCAAAACGGCCTTCACGTTTGGTCATGGCACCGGTGAATGCGCCCTTTTCGTGCCCAAAGAATTCGCTCTCAATCAGGTTTTCGGGAATGGCTGCGCAGTTGACCTTGATGAATGCAGCATTGGCGCGGGGACTTTCGCGATAGAGCGCCCGGGCCACCAGTTCCTTGCCCGTGCCGCTCTCGCCCTGGATTAGAACGGTTGCCTGCGTACGCGCAACCTTGCGGATGAGTTGACGCAGTTGGTCAACAACGGGACTTTGCCCGAGCAATTCGTAGCGAGAGTCCTCATCTTCGCCCTGGCTGAGGAATTGGTTTACCTTCACCAATTGGGTGTGTTCCTCGGCTTTTTTCAAAACGACGGCCAATTGTTCGGGAGAGAAAGGCTTGGTCAGGAAAGTGAATGCGCCGTTGCTCATGCATTCCACGGCTAAATCAACAGTGCCAAATCCGGAAATCATGACGACCAGCGGTTTAAGCGGGCGTGATTGCAATTGTTTGAGCAATTCCGTGCCGTCGCCGTCGGGCAGCTTCACGTCCACAATCATCAAATCAAAGTTGTCCTTGGCCAAAAATTCCTGGGCCGCAGCGATTGTGCCGGCGGACGCCACGTCATAACGGCGATAGCGCAACTGCTGCTCAAGATTTTTTCGGACGATTTGGTCGTCTTCTAATACGATGATTTTTTCAATCGGCATCGCTTATTTGATATAAAGAAGTCTGCCCGTTGGGAAGAACCATTTTTGTTTTCGCGTAATGGCCCCGCACTGGAAATTCTCGGCGGTTTTGATGGTTTTGCTCTGAAAATTCCTCCTGCGCAGGGCATTGGGCGTGCAAATGAGAGATAAGATTACCTGGGGCTGGCAAATAAAATCTATTCGCTGGATGGCCAACAATTGATTTTGGGCAGGAAGAGCAAAAAACCTTCAGAGTTAATGATTTGCGCTTTTCTCGCTCAGGTCG